>QIKG01000204.1 GCA_003232965.1 Oceanospirillales bacterium | reverse complement strand
AGGGTTTTTAGCACTGGCCTGGTGCTTTCCGAACGCAAGCCTTTGCCGTGAATAATATTGATACACCGGTAGCCTGAGTGTATGGCGTGATTGATGAATTCGAGTATCAACTCCTCGGCCGGTTGTTGCTTTAGGCCATGAAGATCCAGCTGGTCTTCAATCGGGAATTGCCCCCGGCGCAGCTTACGCAATGTTTGTTTTTGCAGTCCGTTACCCAGGTAAATCAATTGTTCATTGGTTTCCAGTTGATTAATATCCTGGGCATGTCCAAGCAAATCATCACGACTAATTTTTAATCCAGCACGATTAGCCTTAGGCAATGGTTTTTGTAGTGGTCGCTGTGTATGGCGTTCACTGACCGTGGCTAGGGGTCGGGTATCGCCAACAGCCTGACGAAATAGATCACTGTCTTCCTGGCTGAGCTTGGTTTTTGGGGTTTTTATAGTCATCCAGGTGCTTGCACGAGTGAAATCGACGGGTTGATAGCATATCAGCTTCTGTAGTTGAGGTGCATTGTAGGTGCAGGTAAAGGCGCTAATAAACCGGCTATCAAGGTATGTTTCAGGTATAGTTAGCAGTCAAATAATAGCGAAGAAAACCCCTAGATATGTATCTTTTAGTAAGCAACGATGATGGTTATCACGCAAACGGTATTCAAACACTTGCAAAGCGTCTATCACAATTTGCCACAGTGACTATTGTGGCGCCAAGCTCGAATCGCAGCGGTGCCAGTAATTCGCTAACGCTCGATGGCCCAATCCGGGTTACAAAAATGGCTGATAACCAGTTTAAATTATCCGGCACGCCTACAGATTGCGTACATATTGCCTTAACCGGGATGCTGGATAAGGATCCCGATATGGTAGTTTCCGGGATTAACCATGGGGCTAATCTCGGCGATGATGTGCTTTATTCTGGAACGGTTGCCGCAGCTATGGAAGGGCGTTTTCTCGGACTACCTGCACTGGCTATATCGCTGTTATGGAGTTCGGGTGAACAGCACTTTAAAACAGCGGCTGAGGCGGCAGCTTTGATAGTAGAAAAGCTACGCCAGGACCCCTTACCAGCCGATACCATTTTGAATGTAAATGTACCGAATTTGCCCTGGGAAGAAATCCAAGGATTTGAAGTCACCCGCCTGGGTCATCGACACCGGGCCGAAGCTGCCATCCCAATGCAGGATCCGCGCGGTCATTTGCATTACTGGATTGGAGGCCCTGGCAAGGAAGAAGATTCAGGCCCGGGAACTGATTTTGATGCTGTGAGTCGTGGGTATATATCAATAACGCCTATTCATGTCGATTTAACCCGTTATCAGGCTCTCGAACAGGTTGCCAACTGGGTTGGCAGCCTACAGCCTGAGGCTATTAAAAAATAATGCAACATCAGCATGCTGCCATCCATGGACAGGGAATGACATCTCAAGCCACCCGCAACAAGCTGGTGCTGCGCTTACGGGAAAAAGGTATTACTGATAAACGGGTATTGCAAGCTATTGCCGATGTACCCAGGCACTTGTATGTAGATGAGGCCTTATCCTCGCGCGCCTATGAAGATACCGCCTTGCCTATTGGTTTAGGTCAGACCATTTCACAACCCTATATTGTGGCGCTGATGACACAGGAATTACTGAAAAATGGCATTCCTAAAAAAGTACTAGAAGTTGGCACCGGCTCAGGTTATCAGGCTGCCGTATTGGCGCAACTGGTTTCACAGGTGTTCAGCGTAGAGAGAATTGAAAAACTATTGCGTGAGGCTCGGCGTACATTCCACCGTACCGCGCAGCGAAATATTTACACTCGCCATGCAGATGGCAGACTGGGTTGGCCCACACAAGCACCATTTGACGCGATAATTTTAACTGCCGCCGGCACTGATCTGGAAGAAGATTTATTGGATCAACTAGCTGAGGGCGCCTGCCTTATAGCACCGCTTGGAGATGCAAAGGGCCAGCGACTGGTAAAATATACTCGTCAGGCTGATGATTTTACCCGGGAAGAACTTTGTGATGTCAGTTTTGTACCCTTATTGAGTGGGTTAAGTTGAATATGCTTATGTTAAATTTTAGCTATGTTTAAAAAACTTTACGACCGTACACTCAAACTGTCGGGGCACCGACATGCTCCTCGTTACCTTGCTGGCTTGAGTTTTGCTGAAGCTACCTTTTTCCCAATTCCGCCGGATGTTATGTTGCTGCCAATGTTAGTTGCCAAACCTGCGAAGGCCTGGTACTACGCATTTATTTGTACAATGGCTTCGGTGATAGGTGGGGTTTTCGGTTATTTGCTAGGCAGTTGGGGGTTTGAGCTTTTTTCCGGCTGGCTAGAAACATCCAGTTATTATCCGGCATTTTTGCAGGCAAATGAGGCGTTTAATCGATGGGGCTTCTGGGTTATTCTGGTAGCAGGGTTCACCCCGATTCCGTATAAAGTATTTACAATTGCGGCTGGTGTCATCGGTATGCCATTTTTCCTCTTCCTTGGTGGTTCAGTTGTGGGACGCGGCTTTCTACCTGGAGGCTGCTATTATTCGTATATGGGGTGAATCAGCTGCCGGCCATATTCGGCGTTGGGTAGACTGGTTGGGCTGGGGTGTGGTTATTGCTGTGGTTCTAATCATCGCCTATTTGATATTAAATTACCAAGGCTAAGAAGTCGTATGTTGAGTAATCGCCTTATTCTACTTATTTGTTCAGTTGCACTGCTGACAACAGCTTGCAGTAATCGCTGGGCCGCGCCAGTTGAAGAGCGCAGCATGAGCAAGCTAGCAGCCCCGCCATCAGTTGCTAAGACACAACCGACAATTTATACCGTCAAACGCGGTGACTCACTCTATACAGTCGGCTTCCGGTATGGCCTTGATTACCACAGTATTGCCAGTTGGAACC
>QIKG01000190.1 GCA_003232965.1 Oceanospirillales bacterium | reverse complement strand
GCTTATAAAGGTTTCCCTATAGTTGATAAAGGAATTATAATTGGAGAAGCTACCATTCAAAAAATATAATAATCATGTTTAAGAACTATCTAAAAACGGCCTGGAGAAGTCTTTGGAAAAACAAAGGGTATAGCGCGCTTAATATTTTTGGATTAGCAATTGGTATAACTTGTGCAAGTCTTATTTTTTTATGGGTGGAGGACGAAGTAAGTTTTAACAGTGTTTTTCCAAAACAGGACTCAGTTTATTACTTACCCACCAATCAAGAATATGAAGGGGAATGGCGTACATTTTATCAGTCCACCCCAGGTCCTTTAGCTAAAGCATTGAAGGATGAAATCCCCGAAATTGTTCGTGCTGCAAGAACGCACGGCAGCAATTTTCTTTTCACGGAAGGAGAGAACACGCTTAGTAGATTCGGGAGGTATGCGGATTCTGATATACTGAAAATCCTTAGCTTAAAATTTGTAGAAGGCCCGGCAGAAAACGCCTTAGGCCGACCTGATGCCATTATCATCAATCAAAAAATAGCAGAAGATCTATTTGGAGAAAACGTCAAAGCATTAAACAAGGTTATACAAGTAAATGCAACAGAAAGCTATACCATTACCGGAGTAATGAAAACGTTGCCCGAAAACGTGAGCTTTGGCTTTGAATGGCTTGCCCCTATGGCACGTTTTCTTGGAGGCAAAAATATGGAATGGGCACAAGAGTATGGTAATAATTTTGCCGACACCTTTGTGGAGCTTGCTCCTGGGGCAAATTTTGATAGGGCTGACACTAAAGTACGTAAACTGCTTCCGGTCAAAACCGATAATCCCGATAATTATGCTTTTCTACATACCATAAAGGACTGGCACCTCAGATCTAATTTCAAAGATGGTAAAAAGGATGGCGGCCAAATAGTTTTTGTTAGATTGATGGGTCTTGTGGCCATGATTATTCTCCTTATTGCCTGTATCAATTTCATGAACCTTTCTACAGCCAGAAGTGAAAAAAGAGCAAACGAAGTAGGGGTTCGTAAAGTGTTGGGCTCTGGAAAAAAGAGTCTTGTTGCACAATTTATGGCGGAAGCGATTATCACGGCACTATTAGCAGGTATGCTTAGTATCATACTTGTGGCTTTGTTACTTCCGCAGTATAATATGCTCATTGGTAAACAATTGAACCTAGTGTTGTTCAACTCTTACCATGGAATTGCCCTCTTAGTCATTACTCTTATTTGCGGAGTATTGGCTGGTTGGTATCCGGCATTTTATCTATCATCATTTAAGCCAGTTGATGTTTTGAAAGGAGCCAGAAGGGTTCAGGGCAGCGCCAACTTTATCAGAAAAGGTTTGGTGGTATCGCAATTTTCCATCTCTATAATCTTTATTATCAGCACTATAATCATCTATCAACAAATAGAACATGTGAAGGGTAGGGATTTGGGCTTTGCCAAGGACAATCTGGTCAAGGTTCCTATTACGGGCGATATAATCAAAAATTTTGATGCTATAAAAAATGACCTTATTGCCACTGGAAAAATAGAGCAAGTTGGACTTTCTAACAGTAATATGCTTTCAGACGGTAATAACGGTTCAGGCTTACAATGGCAAGGTGGTACGGATACCGAAGATGTACTGATTTCATTCCGATATGTAAGCTCGGATTTCTTTAAAACTTTTGGTTTGGATATTATTGATGGTCGTGGTTTTAGTCCCAACATAGCATCAGATAGCACCAATACTTTGGTTACTGAATCCTTCGCTAAACTCATGGGGCCTGGTAGTGCAGTAGGAAAAACAATAGACCGATGGGAGGAGACCTATACCGTCATTGGTGTGGTCAAAGACTATTTGTATGGTAATATGTACGGTAAAAGTGATCCTGTAATGTTTATTCATAATAATCAATTTGCAAGACAGCTATACATTAAAACCAATGCGGAAAGTGACTTGACAGAAACCCTTTCGAATCTTGAGAGTATACTGAAAATACATAACCCCGCCTTTCCGTTTGATTATCAGTTTGTGGATGATGTTTTTGATTCCAAATTTAGAAGTGAACAGCTTATGGGTAGATTATCACGGTTATTTGCCCTTTTGGCCATAGTGATTTCTTGCTTAGGGTTGTTTGGTCTTTCGGCATATACTGCAGAGCAGCGACGTAAGGAGATTGGTGTTCGAAAGGTTTTAGGATCCAGTGTTTCTGGTATTGTACAGTTACTGTCGAAAGATTTTATGCGTTTGGTACTAGTTTCCTTGTTTATCGCTGGTCCACTAGCGTGGTGGTTGATGCGTAATTGGTTACAAAGCTTTGCCTATCGTATCGAGATCAACCCATGGGTTTTTGTTTTAGCAGGTCTTTGTGCTATTTGTATAGCACTCTTAACGGTCAGTTTCCAAGCAATTAAAGCGGCGGTGGCTAACCCAGTAAAAAGTTTAAGGACGGAATGACATTATAAAAGTAACATCAATCATAAAAATAGCAATCATGTTTAAGAACTATCTAAAAATCGCTTGGCGGAATCTTCTCAAAAACAAGGTCTATTCTGGGGTTAATATTGGGGGACTAGCCATTGGTATTACCGCATGCCTATTGATTTTGCAATATGTTGCCT
>QIKG01000201.1 GCA_003232965.1 Oceanospirillales bacterium | reverse complement strand
AATCTTCGGTTGTTTGCTTGTCGACAGGTTAGTATAAATTCAAATGATAAGAATAAAAGCAAAGCACATCCGCAGTACTTTATTAATCATTCTTATTACTGCATTTTTTTTCCTGGCAACAGTTTGGGACAGTCTGTATTACCGCTTTGCAGATATACCCGAAGAGGTTCAATACCTAGGATCATCTTCCTGTGAAAGCTGCCATCAGGCTGAATACGATGACTGGTACAACAGCTTGCATCGCAAAATGATGCGAAGAATAACTGAAGATGGTGCGGTTTTGGCTGACTTTGATTCCGCTAATACCCCAGCGGGACTACATATTGAAGATGCTCATTGGGTTATAGGCAGCAAGTGGGAGCAACAATTTATGGGTCACGACGGGCGCACAGAAACTTTATTACCCGGCGCCTGGAATGTTGCCAGCGAAAGTTGGAAAACCAAATCCTGGGACGGTTGGTCAGAACCTTTCCCGTTACAGCGCTGCCATGGGTGTCACACGGTGGGACTGGATTTGACCACCGGAGATTTTGTTGAGCCAGGTATTGCTTGTGAATCATGTCATGGACCCGGGGAGTGGCATGTCAAGAGTAAAGGTGTTGCAGAAATTCACAGCGGGCTTGATGCAGAACAATGTGGCCAATGCCACACGCGAGGTCGTTCTGTAGACGGTACAACATTTTTTCCTCATGGTTTTAAGCCAGGGCAAAATTTGGATGACTTTTTTGTAGAATGGGAACCAGACTATATCCAAAACTCCTCTGCCTGGTGGGGCAATGGCAGAGAGCGTAAACGCCATCAGCAGTACACCGCCTGGAAAGTTGGCGGGCATGTAAATGCCTTGCAGTCATTAACAGAAAATTACTCTGGAAAATACGGCGAGGTAACCGCAGATTGTTTACAGTGCCATTCAGCGGAAGGTTTCTTTGCCAACGAAAAGCCACTTAAACTGGAGGATGCACAAAACGGCATCACCTGTAGTGTATGCCATCAAGTCCATGGCGATTTAGAAAAACCTAGAGCAGAATGCTCAGACTGCCACACTCAGGGCGCTTATTATCACCAAACCGAAGACCTGAAAGATCATATCCCTTGCCCAGTAGAGGCAAAAGTTACCTGCGTAGACTGCCATATGCCGCTGACCGTAAAGAACGGTGGCTATTATTCGATACGCACACACCACCCAGGCATAGTTAAACCCGAAGAAAGTACGCAATTTGGGGTTCCCAATTCATGTGCTACTAGTGGCTGCCATAACAATACCAGTGCCGAGCAACTAACAGAAAAATTTAATCATTTTTACAAAAAGCCTGACCAATAAGTTGACCAATAAGTTGACCAATAAGTTTGGGGGTTTGTTAAAACCTTATCGTCATCCCGAAACACCAAGCTCACCTCATCCCAGAAAGCCGAGTAGGCTTATCCGGGATTCCACTACCCACCATAGATTCCGAATTCGCCTACTCGGTACCCAGGAACTACGGCTGGACGATGGCGCCCCGTGCCTTTCCGTACATCCAGACTCAATCAAGTCAACAGTGTCCGCGTTTTTAGTGCCCGCGCTTTTAGTGTCCACGTTTTTAGTTGACATTTGCGTATACCATCATGATACTGGTAGAGGTAAGGCTAAGAGGGCAATAAAGATGGTGGGATCATCTCTGTATACTATACAATCACTCCGCATTTACTCGGAAAAGCCGCGCTGGCTGATGAGTAATCTATGAGCGTGGTCAAATCAGCAACCAGTTTGCGTTACCGCAGTTTCCTTTTTATCTTGCTGTGGCTAGCATGTATTAGTGCGGCTGAAGCATTGGTTGACGATTCTCTGTTTAGCGACGGGTTTGAGACTATAGATAGAAGCTGGAGCGGCACGATATCCCAGGATACCGTTTGGACCCTGGCTGGCAGCACTTATATTGTCGACGGCGATCTTACTATTGCCAGTGGCGTTAAGCTTACTATCCAGCCCGGTGTTAGAGTAGAGTTTTCTGGGAATTACAGGCTGATAGTTGATGGAACTTTGCTAGCCCAGGGTACTAGTGCTAACCCTGTGGTCTTTACTTCAGGTCGAGCAAGTCCGGAGTCGTTCGACTGGAACGGGATAACGGTTAACAGTACCGCTGTGGGTGTAGTTCTTGATCATGTATTGCTGGAATACGCAGCTGCAGGCTTAACGATCAACGATACCTCAGCAGTGGAGCTTAGTAATAGTGAACTCCGTAACAATGATGATGGAATACATTTAGTAAATGCCTCCCCGCAAGTAATCCGCGGTAACTATATTCATACTAACAGCAGAGGTATTGTGATATGGCCTGGCTCTTCGCCATTGATTTCTGGAGGTAATGAGATTACTGCCAACTTTGATGGTATTGAGGTGTATGGCAGTAGCAGCAATGCGGCAATTAACCCGCAACCGGTTGTAGTTGCTAATTCGATCTATGACAATATAACCTTTAACTATTACGCAGATGGTTTTGCTGATGCTGCGGACTTTATTTTGGATGCCCGAGCAAACTGGTGGGGTACAGTTGACCAGGTCGAAATTGCGCAAAAAATATTTGATGGCTTTGATGTTACTAGTGCTATCGACGCACCTTGGGTT
>QIKG01000052.1 GCA_003232965.1 Oceanospirillales bacterium | reverse complement strand
CAGACCTAGAACCATTTTCTCATCACTTCAACTGCCAACTGGAGTTTAACGGCAACGCAGATCGGATCATTTTTCCTGCAAACTTGATGGAACTGTCACTACCCAGAGCTTACCCGGAACTTTCTCAGATTCATAATAAAATCATTACCCGCTATCTAGCCAATCGTGAGAAAGCCGATATTATTAATCAATCCAAACTGGAAATATTAGCCGAAGGGAACATTTCTGCCGGTTCTGTTGCCCAACAATTAAATATTTCAAGCCGCACACTCAGTCGCCGACTGGGTGAGGAAGGCACTAGCTTTCGCGAACTGTTATCAGATCAACGCCAAGATATGGCGATGCGATATATTCGGGATAAATCTTTGTCGCTGACCGAAATCTCCTATTTATTAGGCTTTTCTGAGCCAAGTTCATTTTCGCGCGCCTATAAAGGCTGGACCGGAGTTTCACCTACCAGTGCACGAGAAGAAAGCACTCCAATGTAAGCAAGCCTGGAGGAGCGTTTGAAGTAGACAATACACCGTTACTCGCCGACGGCAATGACTGAAATCCGACAGTCGATGACAGTATTTCCTACACGCCTTAGCTGATTACTTCCTACACACCAACAGGGTTTATCCCGCTAGCCAGCCCTATGCAATATCTGCAATCCTGTGGCTATGAAAAACCTAACGCCCATCTACCACTCACAATCTGGCGAATCCTTACTGGAAGTTCTGATAAGTTTGCTGATTTTTAGTTTCGCTATTCTTGGCTTGCTCGGTACCCAACAACGCATGATGTTGCAGTTATTCGAGACCGAATCTGCGCTTATCGCTAATCAGTTTTCCATTAACCTGGCCGAGCAAATCGGTGGCCTAGATGCCATGGTGATAACACAACTTGATGGCAGCACCAATACGGTTAGCCAACTATCCTGCCCGGTTGATCAATGCAATAGTTACTGGCTGAATGCACAACTGTCCGATTGGCGGCAACAGCTGGACGAGAAATTACCACAGTCACACAGTTTGATATGTCTTGATGATAGCCCTGCAGATGGTTTTCCCGAAGCACCAGCCTGTGGAGGGAGCAGTCGACTCGCAGTGAAAATTTGGCCACAAAACCAACGTTACCCCATGGTATCTGCGCTGGATTTATAGACCATGCCATTCGCTTTCACACTTAATAACATAAAATCAAAAGGCTTTAGCCTGATTGAGCTGATGATTGGTATGGCACTCGGTAGCTTTCTACTGCTGGGCATAATTGGCAGTTTTTCAGCTGCCTCAGCTGCATTTATAGCCATCAGTGACCGTTATGAGCTCTTACAAAATGCCAGCCGCGGACTGCGATTTATATCCACGGCCAGTCGTGAAGCAGGCTTTCCAAACCTGACCGATGGCAACTACCCTACGCCGATTTCTTCAAGCAGCCAAAAATCAGCCGACGATGATATTTTAATTCTTGAAGGCTGGAGCCGGCAGAATTGTTTTGGTAATGCGAATCCGTCGGTTGATAGCAACAACCGGCCCGGTTTGTTTTTCCGTGTACAGCGATTTCAACGCACAGACGATAGCCTGCGGTGGCGTTGTGGATATGGCAGCAATAGCAGTAACTTGGTGATTCAATCCAACAACCAAACGATAATAAATAATGTCTCAGCCTTCCGTGTTCGCTATTTTGAAGACAGCGACCTTGATGGTTCAGTAGACCGGGCTGTCGATGCCGGCGGCTGGAATACAAATACTGCCATTCAGCAGTTGGAGATCACTTTACTGCTTCACACAGACTCCAATAAGCCGGAATCAGTCACATCCTTCCGCAGTGTTGTACGGCTGAGAAATGCGGGATGAAGTTGAAACGAATTTTCATTCATCAGCAGGGAGCATCATTGGTGATCGGGATGATCATATTACTGGCGATCTCATTACTGACTATGCTCGGTGCACGCGCGAGCCTGAGTCAGTACAAATCTTTACAAGCCAATCTGGATTATCAACAAACTTTTCTGGCGGCTGACTCTGCATTGGGGACATCATCCCGGTGGTTATTGAGTAATATAAAATCCGCTGACTGTATCAGTACATGCCCGCCTATCACTCATGTGCAAGATATTGATTCCATGCCAAATCTGCTGGCGAAAAACTCACTCTGGTGGCAACAAAATGCACAAGCCTGGCAAGGTGGCAGGCGCTTGTTGTATCTGGAATCCAGCGGACGCATGTTGTTGTGGGATGAACTAAATAATGTTTCGGATGAATATCAGCGGGAAGTTTACAGCAGTTATTTTTATCAGTTAGGAACCCTGCCGGGAAACCGGGTTTTACTGCATGAGTTATGGTTGGTGGATAGACCTTTCGGCAGCAATCAACAACCCATACTTGCCGATTGTCTTAGCAGCACAAATTTACGCACGGCATTGACCGCTGACCAACTTGGTATCTGTGGCAGGTTAGGCTGGGAACAACAACTACCATGAGACAGTTAGCATATAAATTTCGGGGGTTTACATTATTGGAACTGATGATTGTGATTTTAATCATGGCAATTCTGGTGAGTCTTGCGCTGCCCTCATACAGTCAATACAGTCTTCGTAGTCACCGCAGTGAGGGCCTGGATGCCTTAATCACTACTGCCGTGATGATGGAACGCAATCGCTTGATCAATCGCCGTTATCAAAGTATTCCGGCAACGCTTACCCGTTCAGGCCATTATGAAGTTATTGTTAGCATTGAGGACAACGGTGGCACATATCAGCTCAGCGCTATCCCGCAAAACGCACAGCAACAGGATAAATGCGGGCGTTTGGGCTTGGATTCACTTTC
>QIKG01000132.1 GCA_003232965.1 Oceanospirillales bacterium | reverse complement strand
GGCTCAGCTATATCCTTATCCACTTCCGCGCTGATGGTAATCGAGCGCTCGCTATTGAAGCGGCGAATAACCGTCGGCGCTGAGGTCATTTCAATATCGGCAACGGTACTAAAGGGAATCTCATCCCCTGCTGGAGTTCGAATCCGCATCGCTTCCAAATAACCTACTGAGTTTCGCTTTTCAACAGGATAACGCACCATCACCTTAACTTCGTCCTGACCGCGCTGAATGCGTTGGATTTCTTCACCATAAAACCCCTGGCGAACCTGTCTGGCAAGGTCAGAAAGGCTCAGACCTAGCGCTTGCGCTTCAGGCCGAATATGTAGTTTGATTTCCCTAGCACCGCCTTCAAAGGAATTACGCACATCATTTATACCATCGTATTCCCGAATTTTTTGTTCTAGATCGTAAGCCGCGGCGCGCATTTGTGTGTTGTTGTTACTGATTAATCTGAAAGCAACCGCAGGCCCGCCAGTGCCAGGCCCTGCTGGGCTACTGAAGCTTAGTTGTTGAATTCCGGGGATCTCACCTACTTCTTCCCGCCAACGCCGGGTAACTTCTGGTGCATCAATAATATATTCATCACCCTTAACCAACTCGACCACGATATCGCCACCGGTATCACGCCCCGACCAGGAAAAAACAGTATCCAGTATCGCGCCTGAATCGCGGCCGATTTCTGCGCTCATTTGCTGGTCAACCAGCTTGATGGCATCGCTTACTTTCTGCATGGCCCGATGGGTTTCATTGGCTGAAGTACCATCATTCATTTCCAGGTCTACCATGATGAAATCCCCGGCAAAGTCCGGGAAAATCACCACCCGCAAAAAGCCGCCGGTAATTAAGCCAATGGAGAGTATAAAAATCGCTACAAATGAAGCCAAAGTAAGATAGGGCCGCTTCAACGAGTGTTCCAACATTGGCGCATAGCTGTTATCCGCAAAGCTATGCAAGCCTTCAGCAAAGAACCGCTGGAATCTTACCAGTGGATTGTCCATATTCGGGGGTTTTATTTTCATATGCGCTAAATGCGCTGGCAGAATAAGTTTTGACTCCACTATGGAAAACAGCAGGCATAAGATAACCACCCAACCAATGGCCGCAAACAGTTGTCCTGAAACTCCCGAAACCAATAGAATTGGCAAGAAAGCAGCAATCGTGGTCAATACACCGAATGTTGCTGGAACTGCAACTTTCATCACCCCTTCAACTACAGCCTCCTCGGAGTGGCCTTTTTCGCGGATAGTACTGTAAACACTTTCACCAATAACAATGGCATCATCAACTACTATTCCCAGCACTAAAATAAAGCCAAACAGGCTCAGCATATTAATACTGACACCGGGTATTTGCATTACCCACAAAGCCCCCATGAAAGCAATCGGCAGGCCAACCATTACCCAAAAAGCTAATTTCAAACGCAGAAATAACGCCAGTACCCCGAACACCAGAAAGGCGCCGAAAAACAAATTCTTGTTCATCATATCCAGGCGATCTTTAAGGTAGTAAGAAATATCTGCCCAATAGGCAACCGTTACACCTTCCGGCAATTCCGCTTGAATGCTATCAAGGTGCTCCCTAACCTGTTTTGAAAGCTCTAACTCGCTTTGATTGCCAACTGCCAAGACGCGAATGGAAACAGCCGTTCTGCCGTTGAAGCGTGAGTAGTGGTCGCGTTCAATAAAGCCATCATTGACTACTGCAATATCACTAACGCGAAGGCGCGAGCCATCGGCATTGGTGCGCACAATGATTTTCTCGAAATCCATCCCGGTGTATGCCTGACCCTTGGTGCGAACTAGAATGTCACCGGCTTCAGTCTTGATCGACCCGCCGGGCAAATCCAATGAACCACGGCGAATAGACTGCGCGACTTCTGCCAGGGTAAGACCGTATTCCTTCAAAGTCTCTTCAGTCACATAAATGCTAATTTCATAAGTACGCGCGCCAACCACCTGTACTCTGGAGGCCATTGTTTGGCTGACGATTTGGTCGCGAATGGTTTTAGCAAATTCTTTTAAACTGCGCTCGTCTATATCGCCGGTTATCGAAATCCACATGACTACTTGAGATGGATCGGTTTTTGAAATAATCGGTTTTTCTGTTTCTGCCGGAAATGTTGAGATACTGTCGATGCGCAACTTAATTTTGTCTAGCACCTCTAGGGTGTCATAGCCTGAAGATACCTCAACCCTTACTGAACCCATACCCTCGCGCGCGTAGGATATAATTTCTTCAATACCTTCGACATCCTCAATCGCTTCTTCAATCTTTATGCTTACCCCTTCTTCAACTTCAGACGGCGCAGCGCCTAAATACGGGACCTGGATACTGATTATATTGGTCTCCAGTTTAGGGAAAATTTCTTTCTTGATAGTATTGGCTGACCAGATACCACCACCCAACAAGCACACCATTAGCAGGTTAGCAGCAACAGAGTTATGTGCAAACCAGGCAATGATGCTTTGGTACCAGTTCCGCTCCTGCATTAGTTATCTCCAGCTTCTGCTGATACTTTTTGCTCGTTATTAGTATTAATTTCCAGTAACTTGTAAGGGTCTTCATCTGCCCTATTTTCTTGTGGATTATTTTCTAGTGAATAATCCTGCAACACAGTCTCGAC
>QIKG01000263.1 GCA_003232965.1 Oceanospirillales bacterium | reverse complement strand
CAATTTCAACAACTCCCTGATGACCAGGCAGAGGCCGCCGTGGGTTCTGATTTCGCACTCATGTTCCGATGGTTTAACGAAGTAGGCTACGACGTTGACATTCCGGCACTTAGGCAGCGTTGGGGTCTTCCTTTAACGACATTCAAAGAGATCATTGCTGAAGCCTCTTGGGCAAAACCAGCGTAATGGGATGTCGAGGCCGTTCTTCAAAAAGAGAACGGCCTCGCAGACCGACAACACTGACGACAGCGTGTGACTGATTTTTTCGTCATTCCTGAAAAGCTTTTTCATTCAAGTGAGGAGAAAACACATGAGACCGTTATCAAAATTATTACCATTCACAATCCTGGCCTTTTTTTTATCTCTGATCCCTTTCAGCGCTGCCTTTTCTCAAAATTCAAAGGATGAGCAAAAAGCAAAACAACTTGTCAAAACCTATTTTAAAGCCCTGAATAAGCCCTGAATGAAAGTAATGCCGAGAAAATACTTGTGTTATACCACCAAGACAGCGTTTTTCTCCCGAACAATGCGCCCGCAGTAAGAGGTATTGATGAAATCGAAAAAATATATCGAAACCTTTTCGAAAAAATCAAACTCGACACAACACATGTCTACCACCATGTTTCTGTTCACGGAGATGTTGCCATGAGAGTAAGGCAGCGGGGACACTCACCCTGCTTGAAACAAATACCGTACTTCCGGCAAATGATAACGAACTTTTTGTCCTCCGAAAAATTGAGGGAGCGTGGAAGATTGATCGCTACATGTTTAATAGCAGCGAACATCATTAAATATGATCAGAAATTTCCTGTTAATCCTCAGAAGAGATTGTATAGGTAATCATGGAAAGTGTAGGTCCAAGCCTAGAAGGCTAGGGTCAGGCCTGCGTAGCTGCACTGATAAGAATCAGTCTTTGCCTTAGAGTATATCCCAATATATGCTCGAGCTATAATCGAAAGTGGTGTATAGGGGGCTTGAAAAGAAGCGGCGTATTTGGTTGATTTTAGACTGCGAAGAAATCAACCAACCCGGAGGATACGCCACAATGAAAGAGGATAAAATTATCGTTAATACAATGAATACTTTTATAATCTTTGTCAACCTCAACTAACAAAGGCAATAGGAAAAATGACCGCTCTGATTATTGTTGATCTAACCCCCAAAGATAAAGATAAGCTTAGTGCTTATAGCGAAATGTCCGCTGAGACACTTGTGGAATACGGGGGTGAATTTTTAGGCAAAGGCTCAATTGAGGTGCTACACGGTGAGCCAGATTTTTAGACCAAGGTGATCCAGTTTCCCTATCGGGATAGGGCGATGAACTGGTACCACTCATCTGATTACCAAAAAATCATCTCTGTGCGTGATCAGGGCATGAATAGTCAATTCCAACTAATCGGTTAATACAGGAACCTCTGATTAAGTCATGATTTGATCAGAGGTTCCTACAATAAAAAAGGAGAAAAACATGAACTCATTAACATCGAAAGTTGTGCGCTTTCACAAAACTGGAGATGCCTCTGTTTTAAAAATCGAAAATCTGCCAGTGGCAGAACCTAGCGAAAATGAGCTACGTATTAAGGTAGAAGCTATTGGAATAAATCGTGCAGAAGTTATGTTTAGAAATGGAGCTTATCTTGAAACACCACAACTTCCTTCACGACTAGGTTATGAAGCGGCCGGTGTTGTCGATGCGGTTGGTAAACATGTTGCCGGTTTTAAAATAGGAGATAGAGTTAGCACTATCCCAGCTTTTTCAATGGGGCAGTATGGTGTTTATGCAGAACATGTGATTGTGCCGATTCATGCTGTTGCTAGATGTCCTGAATCTTTCACGGCGCAACAGAGTGCGGCTATTTGGATGCAGTATATTACAGCATACGGAGCACTGATTGAGATAGGCCAAATAAAGCAGGGGCAACGAGTATTAATTACTGCAGCAAGCAGCAGTGTTGGTGTTGCTGCAATTCAGATCGCTAAAAGCCAAGGCGCCGTAGTTATTGCAACTACTCGCGGTAATAATAAAAAACAGTTTCTACGCGAACAAGGAGCAGACCATGTTATTCAGACGGATTCAGAAGATATCGTGGCAAAAATGGCTGCGATTACTCATGATACCGGTGCTGAGCTTATTTTCGATCCAATAGGCGGGCCAATTTTGTCTCAACTTGCTGAAGCGTCAAGTAAAGGTGGTCGAATTATCGAATATGGTGCATTGGATAATGAGCCTACACCTTATCCATTATTTACAGCTTTGGCAAAAGGTCTAATTATTAAAGGGTATACTCTTTTTGAAATTACACAGGACAAAGACAAGTTAGAAAATGCCAAGACTTTTTTATTCGCTTTGTTTAATGATAAAAAACTAACACCGATAATCGACAAGGTTTTCACTTTTGATCAAATACAACAAGCACATGAATATATGGAATCAAACCAGCAAATGGGAAAAATTGTAATCAGCCTATAAAAACTTATCTACCTGGGAAAATTCACATAACGAATAGCTCCACCGAGAATAGGGTCAGGCCTGCATAGTTGTATTTTGGAGTTAACGGCAAAGATTCGGTTGCAAAAAACACAATAATGCACGCTTGACCCTCTTCCTGCTCTTCCCTGTTCCTGTGTGCAATAAGGGGGGAAATGTATCGTCAAAAATAATGGACCCGTTCCTGATATTTTTGGGTCTGACTTTTTCAGCAAGCCCTAATAATAGAATATAAGTTTAGCTTTTAATTTCTTAAGATTAGGAATAGTATAAACAGCGTTAGCTTGTTTATACTAAATCGTAATTAACTTTTATTGGGACTCTACGATGCCAAAGTTATCAATTCAACAGATTGTGGCTGCTTGTAACCTCCCCCTCCCCCTCTCCATAAAACAGGAATTTTTAAACGGTGGTGTTGGCGATCTCAAACAACACTTAACTGCACGTCAGGCCCAATGTCTGCCCTGGGAAATTATTGCTCTGGACTCTGGCCATATGGCGATTCATGCGGCTCTGGTGCCTCCGGGTGAAATCATGTATTTCGGCGGCTGGTTTTCATCGGAGGGTTTTTATATCTTTGATGTCGAAACCTATCAAATCACCGACCTGTCTGATACGAACCCACCAAACACAGACGTGTTTTGTTCCGGACACAGTTTTCTAGCGGATGGAAGACTGCTGATTGGCGGGGGGCAACTCCCCATACATGACCCCATGAGATCCAGATCTGGATCTGGATGATAATAGAGAGATTCATAGAGCATTTGATGCTCGGCCTGAATTTCAACATGGGCATCCCAATACGGGTATGGCAGGTGGTGGCACTCGAAATTGCTGGGTTTATTACCCGCGTACTAGGACCTGGAGCCAAGTAAGCCACCTCAATAAGGATCCTCACAACAACGACCATTCAGGAGGACGCTGGTACCCCACATTAATAACACTCTATGATAACCAGGTTTTGTGCATGGGAGGCCACCCAGATTACCGGGAAAACTACCCCAACAATGCAGACCGACGCCATAACAACAACACCCCGGAACGCTACAGCCTCCATCACAACAGCTGGTCACTTCTAAACGAAGACACAACAGCCGAAGATAA
>QIKG01000308.1 GCA_003232965.1 Oceanospirillales bacterium | reverse complement strand
CTCGGATTACACCGAATTTCCGGATCTAGGCCAGCTTGAACAAAAATAGGTGCCGGGTCAATACCTCTGAATCTAATCAGTTCCCAAATGTAATCAGTGGTTGGTGCGTAGACTGTCATGCCAATTGTGCCCCTCAATGTTAATCCTAAGATAATACATTTAGGTAGTTCAGTCTAGTGTTTGGCGGCTTGAGTCAAGTGCCTAGTCAGGATGCCGGTATGATCAGTCAAATCATTAAATTCGGGAATATTTTACTAATGACAGACCGACAACGCACATTAATTGATGAGATTGAGTTTTGGGCCGAGCTAATAGAGTGTAAGAAACAAGGCAAATCAACAGAAGTTATTCAACGCCTAGAGTTGGTATTGAAGTTAGCAAGTCAGAAGCTGGAAACACAACTTAAAAATGACCAGAGCAAGTAACAGAAGTAACAGGATCAGGTCTTGTATTTTGCATCGGGTTCAGACTTATCTCATATTGGACAAGGCTATCGCTGGTCAAACTTCTCGGTTTCAGGCAATATACTCACAAATTCCTTTAGGTACAGCAATTGTCCGGAGATTAATATTTACATGCTAAAAGCAATAAGCTTTATTTTCGCTGTACTTCTGGGTGCCGTATTCCCCAGCCACGCTGTAGCTGAATATTTCAATAATCTTGAAGGTAATCCCGGCCTGCGTTCAGCCTCGGCACTGATTATTAATGCAGATGGCAGGATTATCTACGGCAAAGATATTGATACTGTTCGACCGATTGCCTCGATTACCAAAATGATGACGGCTATGGTTATCCTCGATTCCGGGGTTGATATGGATGAAAAAATTACCGTCACCAAAGCGGATCGGGACTTAGTTAAGCTAACGGGTTCCCGCCTGAAATATGGCGCCAGCCTTTCGCGTCGGGAAATGCTGTTGATTTCAGTTATGGCTTCAGAAAATCGAGCGGCTGCGGTATTGGGCAGAACTTTTCCCGGTGGTATGGAAGAATTTCTCAAGCAGATGAATAAAAAGGCGGCACAACTGGGTATGAGTAACAGTCATTTTGCTGACCCTGCTGGTTTGAAAGTGGAAAACACATCCACCGCCAGAGACCTGGCTAAAATGGTCACCGCAGCGCAGGCTTACCCCTTAATTAACCAAGCCAGCACTTCAACTCGTATAGAAGTTCGTCCGTATGCAAAACGCGGCCCATTGATATATGGCAATACCAATCGCTTACTGAAAAATGCAAGCTGGGATATTGCCTTAAGTAAAACCGGCTATATCAAGGAAGCGGGGCGTTGCTTGGTTATGCGCGTGAAAATCGCGGGTGAGTGGGTATCAATTGTGTTGTTAAATTCATTTGGGAAACTGACCCCTTTTGGCGATTCCAATCGTTTACGCAAGTGGATGCTGTCTCAGGGTTGAGCACTACACTGTTCTGAGTCAGTAGCAATGAAGTACTTTCTTCTCTCTCTCGGCTGGCTATTTTTTGCGGTGGGTGTCATCGGGGTATTTTTGCCGGTGTTACCGACCACGCCATTTATGCTCCTAGCACTGTGGTGTTTTTCTAAAAGCTCCGAGCGCTTTCATAGCTGGCTGTATAACCATAAGATATTCGGGCCACCATTGAAGCTATGGGATCAAAATCGGGTGATTCCACTGAGAGCAAAGATATTTGCGCTTAGTTTTATAGCGATCAGTCTGGCTTATCTATTTGTGTTTTCCAACCTAGTACTCTGGGTCAAGCTGCTGGCAGCAACTTCAATGCTCGCCGGTGCGATATATGTGCTTAGTAAGCCATCGAAGCCGCCGGCTAAGAATCAATAGTCATATCCGGAGTCACAAACTAGGCTGAACTGAACGGTGTTTCGGTAGCGATAGGCTGTGATAAAAAGATACTGTTCAGCCTTTTGTAGCTGGTATTCATCTCAAAAACCCGATTCGGTCTTTCTTTTCCTTGATGAATGCTTCAAACTTGTACCGATTATGTAACACAGATTATCTAACAGGCAATGGAATTTAAACATGAAAACAGTGACTAAAATACTTGTACTGGGATTAATGCTTCTGCTTTTAGGCAGCAGTTATGCAGCTAGCAAAGACACTGCAGGTAAAATCCTCCCATACCCTATTCACCAACAGAAACTGGCCAATGGATTGAATGTGGTTACCGTACCGTTCGATTCCCCCGGGCTGGTTTCTTTCCATATTATTACCCGGGTAGGGGCCAGGAATGAGGTTGAGCCGGGAGTTACCGGTTTTGCACACTTCTTTGAACATATGATGTTCCGGGGTACGGATAAATACCCGAAGGAAAAATACAGTGCGGCCTTGAAATCGACCGGGGCTGCGGCCAATGCCAATGCAACCCAGGATAGAACGGCCTATCACATGACGGGTAATGCCGCAAAGCTGGAGTTAATGTTTGAGCTTGAGTCCGACCGCTTTCTTAACCTTAATTATTCAGAACACGAATTCAAAACCGAAGCCGGCGCGGTGAAAGGCGAATACACCAAGAACTTTGCCAGTCCGTATAGCCAGATTAATGAAAAACGCTCGGAAACGGCTTTTACAACACATACCTATTCACACACCACTATGGGTTATTTTAAAGATATCGTTGATATGCCCAATCAGTTCGAATATTCAAAAGTATTTTTTGACCGCTATTACCGGCCTGAATTTAACACACTG
>QIKG01000041.1 GCA_003232965.1 Oceanospirillales bacterium | reverse complement strand
CTCCTTTGTGTATGTGAATGGAAATAACGACTTACCATTGTGGCGCATTGTGATGCCGAAGTACAAAAGGAGTCGTCCATCTCATCAGTCGCCTATTAGAAAACCACAAAAGCACCAATTAAGAAAATTCGGTATAAATTTATCATTCTGGCTCTTGTGAATGGTGATTATAGGGAGGATTTTCTGAATTCAAGCGGTAAATCATAAAGAATCCATCAATTCCCCAAAAGCCACACAGGCAAATGTTATTTCACGCCTGTCCTTATTCTACTCTACTTTTTATTCTACTTTGGTGGTAAAAAAATCGAAAGGATAAACCATGGCCTGCTTCTAATACAGTCTCAGACCAAATTACAGAAAGAATGTTACGCTACCTGGGTCAATGGTTGAGTCGTGGCTAGGTGATGGTAGTAATATTGATATCTCTATGGACCAGATTAAAGACTTGTTAGGCAGTGATAAAATATCCCAAGTGGCGAGTCAACTGAACACCGGTGAAGGCGACTTACTCGGTAGTCTGACAGCTGCCCTACCCCAACTTATGGACAAATCTAGTAGTAGTGGTTCGCTGCTAGACAGCCTAGGTGGCATGGATAGTGCTTTGGATATGCTAGGTAAGTTTTTCAAAAAAACTGCAAAATCGCTCCTTTTAGTGCTAGTATTTCCATGTAAATTGATATGCGATTTCACTTAAAAAGAGAGGAAAAGGATGGCTACTTGCAAGAGCACATTAATTTTGTGCGCGTTATTTTTTTCATTCACCCCACATATAGCCTCAGCGGACGCTAAAAGCGGCTTGATCATACAAGAAACCCTGCCGGATACCCGGGTTAGTTCAACACCCTTACCCAAGCAATACACTAATCATCTAGCACTCAACTCTAAGCTAGGTATTTCATTGCAATCTATGGATTCTGGGATTCAACAAATAGCGTATCTAAAAGCCATAAATACTGGGGCTGATGACTGGCTTGGAAACTCTGTAGCAATTTCCGATGACACAATGGTTGTTGGTGCACCACTCGAAGACAGCAATGCGACAGGTGTTAATAATCTCGCTGGATCAGTTGATTCTGCGGATGGTTCAGGTGCAGTATATGTGTTCATTCGCAATGGCAATAGCTGGGTTCAGCAAGCCTACTTGAAAGCCTCCAATACCGCCAGTGGTGATCAGTTTGGATATTCTGTGGCAATCTCTGGAGATACCATTATAGTTGGCGCACCGCACGAAGATGGTAATGGTGTTGGGGTAAATCTTGGTAATCAAAGCAATAACTCGGAAAGTAGTTCGGGGGCAGTATATGCCTTTACCAGAACAGCAGGAAACTGGACTCAACAAGCTTATATAAAAGCATCTAATAGCGAATTTAACGACAGATTTGGAAAATCCGTATCAATTTCCGACGACACGCTGGTAGTTGGAGCATATCTTGAAGATAGCTCCGCCGCCGGCACAGGCGTAGATGAAGTCGATAATACCGTGGAAGGCTCCGGTGCCGCTTATGTATTTATCCGCAATGCTGAAGAATGGTCCCAGCAGGCATTTCTTAAAGCCTCCAATGCCGGGGCTACTGATTATTTCGGTCGCTCTGTAGCAATCTCCGATAACACCATAATTGTCGGTGCAGAAAATGAAAGCAGTAATGCCAGTCAGGTTAATGGTGACCAAAACAATGATCTGACACCGTTCGCTGGTGCTGCATATGTCTTTACTCGTTCTGGAAATAGCTGGAACCAACAGGCATACCTGAAAGCATCAAATTCTGGCTTTAGTGACAGATTCGGATATTCAGTCGCAATTTCAGGTGAAACTGTTGCCGTAGGTGCGTACCTTGAAGATAGTAATGACACCGGAGTAAACGGTAGCGGGAATAATGACCTAGCAAGTGGCTCAGGTGCTGCTTATACATTTATCAGGGCGACTGAAACCTGGACTCAGGACCAGTACTTCAAAGCATCAAATACAGACAATACCGATTTGTTCGGCTTTTCAGTTGCTATATCCGGTGATACATTGCTGGTTGGTTCACGCTTGGAAGATAGTGATACTCTGGGCATTAATGGAGATGGTAACAACGACTTGGCAAATAGCTCAGGCGCTGCCTATCTTTATATTCGAGAGGCAGGCTCATGGTCTCAGCCGGCCTATATAAAAGCATCAAATACCGGAGAAGACGATAAGTTTGGAGCTGCGGTTGCTGTTTCTGGAAACATGCTAATTATTGGAGCACTGAACGAGAGTAGCGATGCTACTGAGATAAATGGTGCGCAAGATAATGATTTATCCGGCCAGTCTGGTGCTGCCTATGTTTTTAACATTGATAACTCTGGGCTAATTTTTAGCGATAGTTTTGAGTGAAGATCACCGGTATATGCTTGGTAGTGACAGTGCGTTCGCAAGCTTAACGCAGCCTACAAAACCAGCGCACCGCTAAGGTAGGGTGTGTTAGCAGCGCAATAGCGAGACTTAACCCACCATACCAAGCTTAAACATTAAAACGGAAGTGCATAACATGGGAATAGCCGGGAGGAATAGCCGGAATAGCCGGGAAAACGAATAGCCGGTGAATAGCCGAATAGCCGGGACAGCCGCCTCTTAGAGCCATTCCCGTTTTTGCCACGAGAGAAAGTCAGTGATTACTGACAAGGTGGTGAGTTGATTTACTTGGGAACTGTGTAGTTCTTTATTTAAT
>QIKG01000252.1 GCA_003232965.1 Oceanospirillales bacterium | reverse complement strand
AGTAATAGCAACGCTATTGCTAGTGCTTGCCAACGCCGCTATTGGGAATTATAGGCTCAAGATGCTCATTCATGAATAGATCAGAGGTTCCGTAAGCAGCCTGCAAGCTATCATCAGGGCAGTCCCTTAACTATAATGTCACCCATATGATAGATATAGCCACACCCAATCCGCACGCACTCGGGGTAATGATCCTTATTCTGGTAGCGCTGGTAATGTTTTCCCGGGATAAAATTCCACTGGAAACAACCGCACTGGTGGTACTAATATCGCTGAGTGTGGGTTTTACTTGGTTCCCTTTCCAGACTGAAACCGGGGTTTTATCCGCAACTGAGTTTTTTACCGGTTTCGGGCATAAAGCGCTAATAGCTGTGTGTGCTTTGATGATAGTAGGCACCGGCCTTATTCGAACCGGTGCGCTGGAGCCCGTAGGCCGCTTTCTAGCGGGCATGTGGCGACGCTGGCCTGCTGTTTCTTTACTGTTTACCTTAATTATTACCGGCGCACTCAGCGCTTTTATTAACAACACACCCATCGTTGTTCTTCTGCTGCCCTTGCTTTTAGGCGTGGCTGTGCGTACTGGCACATCATCCTCGAAGACTTTATTACCGATGGGTTTTGCCAGCATCATCGGTGGTATGGCAACTACCATCGGCACATCGACTAATCTATTGGTGGTAAATGTAGCGGCTGATCTTGGTATTACCGCCTTTGATATGTTTGACTTTGCCCTGCCCGCATTAATTGGCGGAGCGGTTGCTGTACTTTACTTGTGGTTAATAGCGCCTCGGCTCATCCCAGAGCGACAAGCACCGATTGAATCAGAGGTCTCACGCCTGTATACCGCGCAGTTGCGCTTGCGGGCGAACAGCCCTTTTGTCGACAGTACGCTGGCGCATTTAATCGAAAAAACTGGGGGCAGCCTCAAGGTCGAAAAAATTCAACGCGGTGGTGGCGTATTTGTGACCCCCTTTCCGGATGTAGTGCTGCGTGCGGAAGACCGCATTACTACCACCGACACCCAACCTAGCCTGCATGAATACGCCCGTGCACTTGGAGCCATTTTGCACTCCGGCATTCATGCGGTGGATGCCGAGCATCCACTGAGTGCAGATGGTATGCAAATCGCTGAAGTTGCGATTACGCCCTCTTCGCGTTTAGTCAATGTGAAAATCGGCAACGCCCGCCTGCAGTCGCGTTATGGCCTACGCCTGCTAGCCTTTCATCGTTTTGAGGGTAGCCAGCCACGCGAAGCTAAAGGTTTGGACGAAGTGGTACTGCGCTCGGGTGATGTGCTGCTGGTTCAGTCCAGCCCGGAGAACTTTTCCGAACTCAAACGCGGTGCTGAATTACTCGTGCTGGATGGCTCCGGGGTATTACCAAAAACCAAAAAAGCCCCGATTGCACTGGCCACCATGGTTGGGGTTGTAATGCTGGCGGCGTTTACTTTCTTGCCGTTTTCACTACCGATTGAAATTGCCGCCCTGCTCGGTGCGTTGGTGTTGATTGTTACCGGCTGTTTAAGCTGGCGGGAAGCCATGAATGCCCTGAGCGCTCAGGTTATTCTAATTATTGTGTCATCCCTTGCCATGGGTGCTGCCCTGATGAAAACCGGGGGCGCGGATTATCTAGCGCAATTATTCCTAGTTATCACTTTCGGCGCCTCACCTACATTTGTACTCGCGGGTGTCATGCTCCTGATGGCATTGCTGACCAATGTAGTTTCCAACAACGCCGCCGCCGTTATCGGCACACCCATTGCCATCGGTATCGCCCTGCGCTTGGGACTGCCAGCAGAACCGTTTATTCTAGCGGTACTGTTCGGCGCCAACCTCAGCTTTGCCACCCCGATGGCCTACCAGACTAACCTGCTGGTAATGAATGCCGGTGGTTATAAGTTCAGTGATTTTATGAAAGTCGGCATCCCGCTGATGATTATTCTGTGGATCGTGCTGACGACAGTGTTGGTGTTGGCTTATGGATTGTAATCAAATCTACTAAACGGTTTAGGCTAACCTTTGATTTACACCATCTTTATTAACCAAGCTTATGGCTCAAACCCATCAACAAATAAAGCATCCGTTATTACTCTAATTATGCCTTGGCTACCGGTAAGTTCATGAGCCTGGCAAAAATAGGGTATCTCGGCAACCTGATCAAATTTAATATAGATATCCCACGGAAAACCTGTTGGGCTAGAGCTTGCGTTTATACCATCACCTACACAGCCTTGCGAACAAATGAGGCTATTATCTACTGAATTTATATTATGCTCACCACCACCATTGATAAACCTGACAACATCACCCCGCATGATAGTTAAATCATCAGGCTGAAAACTATTGGTATCAGTTGCACGCACCTCATGAACAGTAACCGATGTTGGTTTGATAACAGTAATGGAGCCCTGCATCCCAAATCCAATATGTGGCTCACAGAAATATGTTTTAGTTCCTAATGTTCTAAAGGTTATTTCAAAACTCCATAACTCTTCAGAGGGAGCCCCGTTTCCTCCAGTACCCTCACAACCTTGGGCGCATCTAAAGCTACCGTCATCTGCCCTGACATTATGTAAGCCGCCTGTATTTGTCCAGCGTACAGTGTTAGAGCTGTAGAATTCCCGTTTTTGCCACGAGCAAAAATCAGTAACTGCTGACAAAATAACGAGGTGATTGACTCTTAATATCTGATCAATAAGGAACACAAGCCAAACAATTAACTCATTATAATCATGCATATAGATAGAATTAGCCAAGCAAGCCAACTACAATCTGGAAGCATAGACTGGCTGCTGGGCTATGACCAGGTAGATGATGTTTTAGCCATTAGCAACCAGCTTGATACTCAAAACAGCCAGTTATTCATCTACGATAACCTCTACCGTTTAGACAGTAGCTAGGGTGGCTATGGTAATGGGAGCTT
>QIKG01000013.1 GCA_003232965.1 Oceanospirillales bacterium | reverse complement strand
CGGCTGCTTGCGGGCGATTTCAACGCTGATGGACAGCTCGACTTGGCTTTAATGCCTATCGGTTCAGAGAATTTGTATTTTACCTACGGAACTGGCACTGGGGGCTTTAACCAAAGCATTGAATACCCGATAGGTGGGCAGCTTCAGGACATTGCAGTGGGCGAATGGCAGTCCCGAGATGGCTTACCCGATTTGCTGTTAGAGACGCAAATTGAGAACCAAACAACGGTTTATCTATTGCAGGGCGCAACTGGCGCAGCCACGGCTAAGTTACACCAATGGAGCGGGTTTAATGACCCTGTAAAGCTGAAGTCTGAAAAAAAAGAAAACCTAAACTCAATTGCCAGCGTAAGTATTGGCTTGCACCAGCCTAGTGTTCCAATTTTATTATCTGATAGCGATATTCTGGATTCAACTGTGGCTTCGGCGATTAAGTCAGCAGCTACTTCCGCCCAATGGTTCCCTGCAGATTTCAGGGCGGTTTCCAATAGTCAGTGGTCACAAATTGCAACTAAACATACGGCTGTAGATGCCTTGTACATGCGTCTTACTGCAGATGCAGTGGATGATTTGGTGGTTTTGCAAACATCACCTTATGCTCTAGCAATCAGCTTTAATATTCCGGTTGCAACTATCACGGTTAACGATACTGGTGACGAAAATAGTAGGGATGGTGTGGTGACACTTCGTGAAGCTATAATGCTTGCTGAGGGTACATTGGTGCTCGCCACTCTCGATGCTGCAGAACAGGCGCAGGTTACTGATGTACCAGCTGGTGCACAGTTAGACCAAATCAGTTTTGATATTCCGGGTGCTGGACCACATGTAATTAGCCCGGTGGATAGACTGCCAGATTTGTTCGATTCAGTGGTGATTGACGGGACTACTGAGCCTGACTTCGTCTCCACTCCCATAGTTCAGCTTGATGGCTCCGCTGATGATCTGGCTGACGGAGATGGGATCACCGCTCTGCGAATCATGGGCGGCGATAGCTTGGTCAGAGGTCTGGTCATAAGTAATTTTGTGTTAGGTAACGTTGGGGGCAGTGCTATTTTGTTGCTTGGAAACAGCGGTAATATCATAGAAGGTAATTACATTGGTACTGACCCTGGTGGAACCCTGAATATGGGTAGTGGTGGCAATGGTGTACAAATCGTTGACTCTGCTGATAATCTAATTGGTGGAACCGTTGCTGCAGCGCGTAATATTATCTCTGGTCAGGCCTTTTCCGCGCTGTCTATCGGAGGCTCTTTAGCTACCGGAAATCGCATAGAAGGCAATTATTTTGGTACTGACTTTACCGGCACGGTTGTGATCGGGAATGACACCAATACCATCCAAATCTTCAATGGGGCATCCCAAAATACTATTGGTGGCCTGGTTGCTGGGGCTAGAAATATAATTTCTGGTAATTTGGCTGCTGGAAACCCGAATATTGCCATCAGTCGAGGTGGTACTGGTAACCCAAATCCAACCGGGAATATTTTCCAGGGTAACTATATTGGTACAGATGTTACCGGGATGGTTGGCTTGGGTAATGCCAGTATTGGACTATTTATGACCGGTGGTGCAACTACCAACCTGATCGGCGGTACTGCAGCTGGTGCTGGCAATGTTATTTCTGCCAGTGGCCTGGATGGACTTCGCATCGGAGGTAGTACCAATGGAAATATAGTTGAAGGCAATATGATTGGTACTGATATGACCGGTAATGGCAACCTGGGCAACTCTGGCCACGGAGTCTTTCTTGTACAGCAGGTCCTGGCAGTTCCAGGTACCAGGGTTGGCGGCACTGAACCTGGGGCGGGAAACATAATTGCCTATAACGGCGGTGACGGAGTGTACTACGATACCGGAGTAAGCGCATCCCCAATCCAGGGCAACTCTATATTCAGTAATACTGATTTAGCGATAGATTTATGCGCCGATTACAACACTGGAACATTTAGCTGTGATGACATTAACAGCGTTACTGCAAATGATATTGGTGATGCGGATATTGGTGCTAATAATCTGCTTAATTTCCCGATTTT
This sequence comes from Oceanospirillales bacterium, assembly GCA_003232965.1. GTDB lineage: Bacteria > Pseudomonadota > Gammaproteobacteria > Xanthomonadales > SZUA-36 > SZUA-51. The sequence continues at coordinate 2,175 of QIKG01000013.1, read as the reverse complement.
AACTGCGGCCAACAGCATTCTCGGCGCTGGTACTCAAGTTACCGGAACTTACAATGGGGAAGTGGACTTGCCGCTAACTCTGGAATTTTTCGCCAATTCAAGCTGTGATTCATCAGGTTATGGAGAAGCTGAAACCCCTATAGGCACCGCCCAAATAACAACGGATGCTGCGGGTGATGCAAGTTTTGTTATTGATTTAACCACTAATGCGCCCGTTGGTCAGCTTTTGGTTGCCAGCGCAACTGACGCGGCTGGAAACACATCCGAGCTTTCTGCATGTATTGCTATCACTGGGCAACTGCCAGATATGATTTTCGGCGATGGTTTTGAGGCGGTACTTTAACTGTCTTTGACAGAGCAATTAACCGGCAATTATCCGGGTACACTATGTGTCCCGGATAGTTGACATGTGCGCAACGCAGTCAAACCGAATAAAGTTTGAGTTTACTGGCACGCATGATTAATCCTTCCCCCGAGTTCCCGTCCTAGGCTTAAACGCGCTCTGTGGAACAATTGGTTTTTCGAAGGCTACGGATAAGTGGATAAAAAACTTCCTCAGTGGTTCTGGCTACGCCCTGGGTGTGCCACTACCGCGTACCTGTCTACGGGAAAGCTCCTCCAAGCCTCGGGGTAATACAGCTATTTTTTATAAATAGCCAAGTAAATTTACCCGCACTATTGTCGGCAATATCAGATTTTCTCTCGTGGCAAAAACGGGAATGCCTCTAGCGAGCGCCTGTCCTTGATAGCTTGCTTGATAGCTTTTCTTTCAGAAAGCTCCTCCAAGCCTCGGGGTAATACAGCTATTTTTTATAAATAGCCAAGTAAATTTACCCGCACTATTGTCGGCAATATCAGATTTTCTTTCGTGGCAAAAACGGGAATGCCTCTAGCGAGCGCCTGTCCTTGATAGCTTTTGATAGCTTTTGATAGCTTTTGATAGCTTCTTGATAGCTTCTTGATAGCTGCTTGATAGCTGCTTGTTAGGCGGCACCACTTTGAAACCCTAGGCACCACTTTGAAACCCTACCGAAAATGCACGCGGTCGCACTAAAAACCAGCTAGCCAACACCAGCCCACCAAAGATAGTGTAACAAACGAGAAAAACCCACGATGGAGCTTGATAGTACAAGAGTTCAGTCAACCAGTACGTTATGAAGGAACCTTCGTAGATAGTTTCTCCCGCTTTCGATCGTAGATCCATTTCCCAAATTGTCAGTGGGCAAATAACACCAAACCAGGTTTGCAATACGACTACGCCAATTCCTAGTAAATGTATGACACGGAACCACGGGTTTCTGATCCACTGCCATGATAAAAACTTACCCACGAAAATAAAAACTAAGCCGAGCACAACAAAGGCTACGAACAGCAGCGTTACAAGTAGGGCATCGGCTACCAGAGAATAGCGTGCCTGGGGCTCCATAGTGTCTCCTAACGATTGAGTTTACTGGCGCGCATGATTTTGTACTTTCCTCGTTTGTACTTTCCTCGAAATCGCGCCCCCAAGCTTAAACGCGTCCAGTGGAACGATTGTTATGCGACGGTGTATTGCCACCGGAGCCCCTCTTTGTGCGTTGAGCTGGTTCTCAGTTTAGTACAATGCTTGTGCGTTTGCCATTCTTGCCGTTTAACGATTTTTTTCCGAAGGCTACGGATAGTGGACTAAAAACTGCCCCAGTGGTTTTGGTTACGCCCTGAGAATGCAGCTACCGCATACCTGTATACGGGATACCTCCACACGAAGCTCCTCTAGACCCCGGCTCCTGTATCGGGTAATACAGCTGTTTTTCATAAAAACTAAGTAATTTTACTCGCACTATTGTCGGCAATGTGAGACTTTCTCTCGTGGTAAAAACGGGAATGCCTCTAGCGAGCGTCTGTCCTTGAAAGCTGCTTGAAAGCTGTTTTGAAAGCTGTGTCCTTGAAAGCTGCTTGAAAGCTGCTTGAAAGCTTTTGAAAGCTTTTGAAAGCTTTTTGAGTAAATCCCCAGTCATACCGGCAGTGCCTGGCAGTAATGAAGTTTAAAAGAGAGATTTTGAGACCCTTGAAGTGCTTGCGAGCCTCTATCTGCGGATTTGGGACAAGTATATTGACAATCAAAAATGCTAGTGCTAGCATGAAAATCTTCGCAGGGAGTGCGATTTAATATTAATGTGATCGGTAAGGTGGGGA
>QIKG01000266.1 GCA_003232965.1 Oceanospirillales bacterium | reverse complement strand
AACAAAAAAATTATTGCCTATGGCGGCATTCAGGGTAAAGGCTTAAAAACTGCACCGCGGGGAATCGCTAAAGATCACCCACAAATAGAAGATCTTCGCCGCAAGAGTTTTTTTATTATGCACGAAGTAAAACCAGCGGTTTCCGGCAAGGCCGATTTTGTAGACCAAGTGGCAGAAACCTATAAAGACTGTGAGCCAATGATGGATTTTATTTGCCACGCCCTTGAGATACCATTTTGAGTCGAATGAAAAACACTGAAAAAAAATCCGCTAAGGGCTGTATGACACTCTTCGCCGCGGTGTTTTTTTTCGTTGGCTTAATACCCGGGGGAATGGCAGCGTTAGATATTTACAAAACTTTTGATGCTCGCGGCTGGGTTGCCACCCCGACCACAATTGTTTCCACTGAACTTAAAACCCAGCGCAGTGACGATAGCGATACCTACAAAGTAATAGCCAGCTACAGCTATCAATTTAACGGGCAGAATTACACTAACGACCAAGTAGGCTTTAGCCAGGGTTCTGACAATATTGGTAGCTTCCATGAGGATGCCTACCGCGAATTAAGCCGCTACAGAAATCAGCAAAATGCATTCACCGCCTGGGTCAATCCGGATAAGCCCAGCGAGGCGGTATTACTGTGCGTTGGCCGCTGGTGGCTTTTAAAGTGGTCTTTATGCTGGTTTTTTCCGGTGCCGGCGCCGGTATTTATTGGTTTGGAAAAAATAATATCAAGCGAGAAACCCAGACCCGTAAGTTGCAGCAACAACACCCTGACGCGCCTTGGAAATGGCGGCCTGAATGGCAACATAATCAACTGCAATCCCAAGCGGGTCCAATCCGTTGGTTTGCAACCATTTTTGCGGTGTTCTGGAACCTAGTATCCTCACCCATCTGGTTTATTATTCCGCAAGAATTTGCCAGGGGCAACTATATTGCATTGATTGCCGGACTCTTCCCCCTGATCGGTATTGGTATGGCCATATGGGCAATCCGGCTGTGGCGGCAACACTATCGTTTTGGTCACAGTGTGCTTATCCTCAAACAGATGCCTATCGATCTGGGTGGCCAGCTCACAGCAAATTTACAGCTACCCGCAGATGTACCGGTAGGTGCTGAATTGAACATTCGCCTTGATTGCATCCGCAAAACAACCACCAAAAGCGGCAATAAAAGCAGTACCAGTGAGAGTATTCTCTGGCAGGGTGATCAACGAATAGTTATTGCCGATGCGGGTACTTACCGACTGGTTCCTATTCGATTTCAACTGCCAACAGATCAACCTGAAACAAGCGATCCTACCGCTAAAAGCAGTGTTTTCTGGCGCTTGGATATCAGCAGTGATATTCCCGGGATTGATTACCAGGCAAGTTTTGAGCTGCCTGTTTTTGATACCGGTTATGCAGCAGCGCTAAACTCTGAGGATGAACCTGTTTATTCCCTTAAATCAGAAACCGGAATTGCCGGCGACCCGGCACGCAGCGGGGCCATAATTAACGGCGGTGTATACAACTTTCCGGCAGCCAGACATAAAAGCCTTATTTTTGGCCTATCCATCTTTGGCTTAATTTTCGGGGCTATCGGCATAGCTATCATAATGTCCGGCCAAGTCTGGTTTGGCGGTGTGTTTGCACTGGTTGGCGGATTGGTTTTCTGGGGGGTACTGTCACTACTGTTAAAACGCTCTGAAATTCGACTGGAAAATGGCAACATTATTGCCAGCAGTGGCTGGTTTGGACTTAAAGAAAGGTTACGACTGCCAAGCTTCCAGGTAAAGAAAATCTGGGTCAAGTCGAATATGAGTTCGGGTAATACCAAATATTACGATTTATATCTGGATGATCAAACCGGTAAAAAACACAGCCTTGCAAGTAACCTGATCGGGCGGCGCGATACTGAGGCTCTGATTGCACACCTTGAGAATGCTCTGGGGATTAAATAGTAATGGGTTAGCCGCTGTTACAACGCCTGCTTAGGATTTTTTCAACACAAAGCTGTGAAGATCCTGTTGATAAAAGCGATTACTGATTTCACCCGCGTCCTCCCCTGCCAGAACAGCTTGCAAATCGGCGGTAACCCATTGGTTTTTTAGATGGTAATTATGCTCTGCCAGCCCACCTACTACTCGCGAGCAATCGATCTGGCAAACCTTAGCGGGTACATTAAACGGCAGTTGCAAACCGGCCTGACCCAGGCGTTCGGGATTACCCTTACTTAGGTCTGAAAGCGCCATCACCCGGTCTTGACGATTAAAGTAAACACTGACTTTTTCAGCCAATTGCGGCAGGCTTTTGAGTTTGTATTCAAACTCAAAAGCATCACTGTCTTCATCTGCTGCGATGAGAATTATCTGCTCTAAAACCCGGGTTAAACGTGCCGTCTGACTACGATAATATTGTAGCGAATGGCGTAAAACATAGACACCCATTGAGTGCGCTAACAGATGGATACGCTGGTCACAGCCTGTGTCCTTACTGACATCACACAGGTAATCAGTGAATTTGAGTAAGCCCCGAGCCAATGCCGGACCGGAAGCTGCGGCATCATCTCGGTCACTTGAGTACGCCAACCAGGGCAACATTGAGCCATCAGAAGGCCATGAAAACACGACGATATTCATATTCGGGAACTGCTTTGCCAGTTGAAAGCCACTCCGCAAACTATCCCGAAAACTATTGTTATACCCATGCACAAAAATCAGCGTGTCGCGCTGCTGCTCGCGCATGCTTTCCTGTAACTCGGCAAACACCTTCTGCGATCCATAGCGGCTACGCTGCGGGTCTTCTGCTGTACCCTCGGCATTGACCTGCAATTTCTCTGTAGCCGTAGAAATAATAGTTTTTCCAGCCTTTTTTTGAGCGCTACCGAAGCGCAGGCAAGCCATACCATCGGGATTGAAATAACGCCCAAAGCCAGTTGGCTTACTTTTCTTATTCGGGTTCCGGTTAGTAATAAAATATATTTTTTCCATATCTTATTTATATACCAAGCGGGCTATAATTCCAAGGGCGATTTAATTGTTCTTGCTATCAATCACCGAAAATTATATTTTTTTGCCGAATTATGTTCTTTTGATTGACAGAACCTATTAATACTAAAGATAATATCAACAATTAGTACAGTAAAGGAAAGAACAATGGTTGAAATCACTTCAAAAAATGCGGCCAGACAAACCTTCATGCCACTGATGCGGGAACTGGTCCGTGCCTATCAGGCATTCTCACACTATTCTGCGGACGGCTTTCGTCTATCCGGAAGCAGTCTGACTCAGCCATTCACGCTGGGAAATACCGAGGGCATGACCTTCAAAGAGATCGGCGATAAAACCCTGATTACCAAAGGCACTTTAACTGGCATTATTGATCGCCTGGAAGGCAAAAAGCTGGTTAAACGGCGCACAGACAAACAAGACCGTCGGCGCATTATGGTCCGCCTGACCCGACGCGGCGAGCGCTTGTTCGACACCGAATTTCCTCGCCAAATTATCTGGATGAAAAAAAAATTCAGCCAGTTAAGCAAAAAAGACCGCGATGAAGCCATCCGTGTACTGGGCTTGATTCGCGAGGCCTTTGAAGCCGAGTAATCCACAAAATA
>QIKG01000129.1 GCA_003232965.1 Oceanospirillales bacterium | reverse complement strand
ATTTGCTGACCACTGACCGGATTGCTTAAAAGCACTGAGTAGTCGAGGAAGTTCCCACCCATAAGCATACCGGCAACACCAACCAAACCGTATAGGGTTGCTCCGCCAACTACCATACCCATAAGCACTGGCTGTGGTACCGCCTTTAGTGCCATTTCCTCACCTTCCAATAAAGCATAGAGAATTATCCCAGCGGCAATAATTGCGCCTGCCTGAAACCCACCACCGGGACTATATTCGCCATGAAACTGCACATACAAGCCAAACAGGACGATAAATGGAATTAATAATTTGCCGACAACTTTAGGAATTAAGTGATGGCGTAGACCCACAGACGGTGTAATTGGTATGCGCGGGGAGTTTGGCCTTGGAGCACCCGGACCTACCGATAAAATAAACAGAACGCCGATGCAAGCAGTAAGTACAACAAAAACCTCGCCCAAGGTGTCATACCCTCGAAAACTACCCAATACTGCGGTAACCACATTAGGGATATCAATTAACTCAGGTGTCATCTCCAAATACCATGGTGCAACATGCTGATGCACGGGGGCCATCGGGTCACCTAGCCTGGGTTGGTCGAATGTCGCGTCAATCAAAATTAACGAAGTTACTGCAACAACTACACCTGATATCCACGGTGCTTTTTTGCCAAGAGCCTCATGTTCACCGGTTAAAGCCAGGGTTGCCAAAAACAACATTGTGCTAATCCCGGCGCCCACGGCAGCTTCAGTAAGTGCCACATCTGCCGCATCGAGAATGAAGAATATGGTGGCTATTAACAGGCTAAATATACCCATAAGCATCACCGCAACAAACAAATTTTTTGTCTGCACTATGGCAACAGCTGTGATTACAAGCAGGGTGAGTAAAAAAACCGCGAACATGGTTACCATGGTTTATTTCTCAACCTCATTGAGCTTGTTCTCGCTGATTTTTCTGTCACTGACTTTATCCTCATGAGGTTTATCCTCATGGGCTTTGTTCCCATTGCCTTCATCTTCCTCAAGGTTCATACCCGACAAAAGTGCAGCGTTTGCCAACGCATATGAGGCCGTAGGACCCGTTAATAGCAAAAGAACAAGAATTGTGAGTAACTTAGCCGCGGCTAGCGACCAACCAGCCTGCAACATAATGCCCAATATAATCAGTACTGTACCCATTCCGTCAGTTAAGCTTGCCGCATGCATACGGGTGTAGAAAGTCGGCAAACGCAATGTGCCTATACCACCCACAAAAACAAATATGCCTCCCGCCAGCAGTAGTATCCAACTGAGAATATCAATCACGGTTGTCACTCAAGTCCTCCCCGTGTAATTGTTGCCTTTGTTGTTGATTTAGTTGTCGATTTGAACGCGCCTGAAAAAACTGAAGCACTGCCAGAATCCCAATAAAATTAATCATTGCATAAGCTAGCGCCAGGTCAAGAAAGTCTGGGCGACCATACAAAAAGGCGATGACTGAGAGTAGCAAGGTGGTCTTGGTGCCGAAGACATTAACCGACAGCACGCGATCATACACACTTGGACCCAGTAAGGCTCGCACTAAAGCCAGCGCCATGGTGATCAGTATTGCAAATGACACTACATAATACATAATCAGTCCTTGGTGAGTTTTGCCGCACGGGAATTAAACACCCCCGACAGCAACTCATCTGCACCGGCTTTGGTTAAGCAGTGTACTTGTAGTTCACCTTTATGCACATCAAGGGTAACGGTGCCTGGTGTGAGGGTAATCGAGTTTGCCAAAATTGCCTGCCCAACCGGCCCTTCTGGCAGCGCTTTAAACTTAACAACAGTCGGACTGATTGGTAGTTTCGGGTGCAATATAATGCGTGCCACATCAACACTTGTTTTAAACATTTCCCATAACAGCCAAAGCCAATAACGAACCAACCCCGGCATTACTGCGAGGGCATAGGCTTCGTCATAAAAACCAATTCGTTTAGCCAGATACAGGCTAATAGCACAAGAAAGCACGCCTAGGCTAAGTAATAAAGGTGAGTAAAGGCCTGACCATAGCAACCAGGCTATAACTAACAGCAGGGTTAGCGATATAAAACTAGCCCACCTACCACGCTTAACTGGAGACATCGACACAAAAAGAACTATTCGGGGCTAACACCGCCGAATATTGATAGGTTTGGGTGAATTTAGATTCCATTAAACTACAGCTCTTACACAGATGTTCATAGCAATAGCATACTATAACCCACCTAGTGGCCTGGTGGAATACTTGCCGCACTAATACGCATTATTCAGTGTCCGTAAAGTTGATTTGCTTGCATATTACGCTTCGGCATACGCCGTTATTTATGCTGTGATTTGTGTGTTTTTATTCCTCACCTCCGATACTGTTTAACATTTGTCTGGAATCTGGATATTTGAAACGCACTGCATGCCGAATCAGTCTCATTAGTGTTAGCATAATAGCCTATCTTTAAACGCTAACGCTTTCACGGACCGCCCGTGAGTCGGCGTTTCCGCGTAGGCGGGAAACCAGAGGTTTTTCTAACTGGGGTGCTGGCGGTGGAAGTAAGTTGGGAATGGCGGTGAAGGTAAAGCGGCAATGACGGTGAAAACAAACTGGGAATGACGGTAATATACATTAACTATTAATAGCAGGCTTGCTTATGCATTTTGAATACACTGATAAAGTTAAAAAACTACGCTCTCAGATTAGCGACTTTATGGATGAATACATTTATCCAAACGAAGCTACTTTCCATCAGCAACTTGAAGAAAA
>QIKG01000304.1 GCA_003232965.1 Oceanospirillales bacterium | reverse complement strand
TTCTTTCCATTGCGCCTCAACCAACTCCCACTCATTGCCTTCTTTGGCATTATTCCGCCAGCGCCAGTGGGTAACAAAGTGAAAAAACTGGCCGCTATGTGGCAGCCAACCCCCACCGCCGGTTAACAGGCTTTGAAAACTCGCTGTAGCGGTAATTATAGTGGTGGCTTTGGACTGGTCTTCTGAGGCAAATTGAACCTGGATTACCGCTGGGCCAGAGCGCATGGTAATGCGACTATGTTGTCGCCTTTGGCGTAACATAAACAAGCTCAGCTGCCGCCGATCCGGAAAATACTCTGAACGAAAATCCTCTGCCACAGCATCTAACACTGTGTCACTTTCCCCCTGGTTGAGCGCAAGCTCCAGCTGATTAATTTGCTGGCGTAAGCTTTCCGAATAGTTGTACGGCTCCTCACTGCAGCCCTGTAATATCAACACCGCAAGTAAGAACGCTAGCCGTTTAATTGCAGTCATCAGCAACCGAAAGCAAGCTTTCTTCCAATAGGCGCGAAGCCACAACAATTAAATCGTGCTCGGTAATCATGCCAACTAATTTATCATCTTCAACCACCGGCAAGCAGGCAATATGGTTGTCGCGCATCATTCGGATGGCTTCAACCGTTAGAGTTTCTGGAGAAATCACCACCATTTCGGTTTGCATAATACTGCCCACCGTAAGGTTTTTTTCAGGGGTGATTTTACCCTGCGCGAGTAGTCGCAATAAAATTCGATGCGAAATCAGACCCACAAGCCTACCCTCAGCATCTTCAACCGGGACATGTCTAACATGTTTCCAGTCCATCAGGCTGGCCACAAAATCGACAATATCGTCTGGCCGCACGGTAAATAATTCGGTGGTCATATATTGATTGACGGTCTGGTATGACTGGCGCCAATCTTGATCTGGGCAAAACTCGGCAAGTTCCCATTCGTGCACTGGTTTACCTGTCACCTGCTGTTTAATCATACTACTGGTAAGGCTGCGCATGCGTTCATTTTTGCTACCTTGGCCTTCCATCTGCGCAAGAGAATCTAATTGCCAACGGGAGCCGGTACGCCGCAAACTAACCCGGCGTTCAATGATTCCTAGGTAATGCTCAATATCATCTGCTGCAATACCACTGCTGCGCAAACCACTTTCTGCCAATGGTAGAAGTTCATCTAGAATAAGATCTTGCGCCGGTAAAACTTGATCGTTAAACCATTTCAGCTCAGCACTTAGACCGTATCTTGCAGAGGCTAAAAAATTACCTTTAACGGTGGCGAAATCGATATGATCGCGAACATCATTTACTTTGCTCATCATTCCAGACATTAGGCCGATAAAAAATGCAGTATTTGCAATTTCGTCCGCAATAGTAGGGCCTGAGGGAATCACTCGATTTTCGATACGCAAATGCGCAACATTATCAGCCACCCCGTAACAGGCTCTGTTCCAGCGGTAGACAGTACCGTTGTGCAGGTTCAGTGCATGCAGTTTGGGAATAATCCCCTTATCCAGCATCGCCATCGGATCATCTTCGGTTTCTATGGTCAAAATAGGTCGGAACCTGGCAATGTCTTCTTTGAAGATTTCTGCCACTGAGTTTTCCACCCAATTATCACCAAAATGCACCCGTGAACGAGTACCGCGAAGCTGCTCTACATTGGTGCGCGTATCAATGGCATTTTCGAACACCGCAATCCGACTTTCCATCCATAAACGCCGACCCAATAATATCGGCGAATTGACCACCGATGATAGCAGTGGTGCAGTAATAGTTTGAGCAATATTATAAAGCCGAGCAAACTCATCAGGTTCAACCTGAAAGTGTACTTGAAAACTGGTGTTACAGGCCTCCAGCATGATGTTGTCATGGCGAATGTTAAGCTGGTCCAGGCCATTAATCGTAAATTGAAAATCTGAGCCGCGAAGTGCAAGCAAGGCATCATTCAACGCCATGTAACGCGGGTTGGGCACCATTGATTTTAAACTCAGGTCGCGCTCAGATAAGGTCGGCAGTATTCCAACTAAGGCAATATCCGCACCTTTCTTCAGCGCAGCTTCCCGCGCTTTCCGGTAGTAACCCTCGCACTCCTCTTCTAGGTCGCGCAGGCAATGGCCGGTTAACACATAGGGGGAGAGATTCGCCTCAAGATTGAATAGACCAAGTTCAGTAGTAAAAGCCGGGTCGTTAAGTTCTTCCAGAATTTCTAATACTTTACAGGAAGCCCGCCGTGAGGAATCGACAATAAACATTTCCTGTTCAGCCCCTACCCTACGGATGCCGGTTTCAAACAAACCTTCATCAAGCATGCGTTCCAGCACTCTGACCTCAGTCAGTAAGTTCTGCATAAACCGCTGCCGATCTGCATCTGATACTTGTTCGCTTACATTTTGTTCGCCCATACAAACTTCCTGCTCAAGGGTGTGGTTATAAATTAAATCAAAGTGATTTTTTTACTCTTGTAGATGAATATTAATCAAGTGCTGGCTAAACGGCAAATAAATAACCGATTTTATTGGTAATAGTTGGCATTTTTGAGTATGTTAGTCAGTGCTGATAGTTAATACTGATAATTTTATGGAGTACTTCAATGTCAAACAACCCTTATTCTGAGAAACCCTGGCTACAGGGATACCCGGCAGAAGTTCCCGAAGAAATAGATATAAACACCTACTCCTCAATTGTCGATATGTTTAATCAGAGTGTTGAAAAATACGCTGCGAATACAGCCTTCATCAACATGGGTACTTCCATGAGCTA
>QIKG01000093.1 GCA_003232965.1 Oceanospirillales bacterium | reverse complement strand
TGTTGTCACCTTTATGGGGCACTGATTCGGGTATTTACACACTTTCGTTGAGCGCGAAAAATGCGCAAGCGAGACGGGTGCTGAAGAAAGGTAATACCCCGCAGTTCTCCAGCGATGGCACGCGCGTTTATTTCACTGTAAACAGTGGTGAGTTGGGTACAGACCTTGAATTCAACAGCGTTAATCTTGTTGGCAAAGACCAGCGCAAGCACCTTAAAGGTGCTAAGGCCACATCCTTTAGGCTGTCACCGGACAACCGTTGGGTTGCATTTACCGAGCAGTATAATGTTTATGTTGCACCATTTTTTCAGGCCGGCAAGTCAATTGATGTCGGCAAAGGTACAAAAGCTTTTCCTGTTCGGCAGGTTTCCAAACGCGCTGGCGATTTTCTTCACTGGCAGCCTGATTCCAGCGGCTTAAGCTGGTCGCAAGGTCCGGTGTTATACCAACGCAAGCTCAAGGATGCATTTGCCTTTATCAGCGGTGCGCCTAAGGAATTACCAGAGCCGGTTACCAGTGGTATTGACCTGGGTTTCAAGTCCAGCAGCGATAAACCCACAGGTACGATCGCGCTGGTTGGTGGTCGCGTGGTAACTATGCGTAATGCTGATAGTAGCGAGGAAGTCATTGAAGACGGCGTGGTTGTTATTAAGGACAATCGTATTTCTGCGGTCGGGCCGCGTGCGAATGTGACTATTCCTGCTGACGCTTTTGTGCTGGATGTCAGTGGTAAAACTATTGTTCCAGGATTAATCGATGTGCATGCACATGGTGGCATGGCTAACCGGGAAGTACTGCCTCAGCAAAACTGGATGCAGTTTTCGAATGCCTCTTTCGGGGTGACTACGATACACGACCCTTCAAATGATACTACTGAGATTTTTGCCGCTGCTGAACTGCAAAAAGCAGGACAGATGTTGGCACCGCGAATTTACAGCACCGGAACCATCTTATACGGTTCCAGTGTGCCAGGTTTCCGCGCTGAAATTGATAGCCTGGAAGATGCAGAGTTTCATTTGCAAAGACTAAAAGATGCAGGGGCGATTTCAGTAAAAAGCTATAACCAGCCCCGACGTGACCAAAAACAGCAGGTGTTAGTAGCCGCTCGAAAACTGGGAATGTTGGTAGTGCCCGAGGGTGGTGGCAAGTTTCAGCATAATATGACCATGCTCGTGGATGGGCACACAGGTATTGAGCATGCACTGCCCATTGATAAGGTCTATGCGGATGTTAAGCAGTTATGGTCACAAACCAAGGTGGCTTACACGCCGACCTTTGGAGTCGCCTATGGCGGGCTTTCCGGTGAGACTTACTGGTATGACCGCACCAATGTTTGGGAAAACCAACAGCTGATGCGCTTTGTGCCGAAGCGGTTTGTTGTTCCGGGTAATATCAGACGCCTACATGCACCCGATTCAGAGTACAACCATATCGTTGTAGCCAAGACTGCTCATCAATTGCGTGAGCTTGGAATCGCTGTGCAGATTGGCGCGCATGGCCAGCGTGAAGGCCTTGCGGCGCATTGGGAGATGTGGATGATGGCTCAGGGTGGATTCAGCCCATGGGAAGCCTATAGGGGTGCAACCATTGATGGTGCCCGTTATTTGGGTATGGATGCCGATATCGGCTCAATCGAGGTTGGCAAGCTGGCTGATCTAGCCATCGTAGAAGGCAACCCACTGGAAGATATTAGGCGCTCAGAATTTGTGGTCTACAGCATGCTCAACGGGCGCTTGTACGAAGCTGACAGTATGAACCAAATAGCACCTGAAAAAGTGCAGAGAGAACAGTTTTACTTTGAATTGCCCGGCGGAGATACTTGGCAGTCAGAGGCGATGCAGTACTGGGAACAGAAAGCTAAGAATTTGCACTGGGTGCACTAAGCAGTAATTTATAAGCAGGTATTAATAAACTGATATTAATATAGGGCACCTCGATTAATTCAATGAACGCGCATCTTGAGTCCAAAATTCGTCGCTTCTGCGTGGTGAAACTTGCCAATAGCGAGCTATTACCTGCATTTCACGTCTTGAATCGTCATATTTTGAATCGTCATATTTTGAATCTCAACCTGACGCATCCAGAATTAATAGAGGTGCCCTATAGTAAATAATGCGGGGGTGGGTAATGAATACCCACCCCGTATAAGTATTATTTTTTACGGATTTTAGACGCGCGATCGACAATTTGTTCCGCGGTAAAACCATCGAGAGTCTGATATAACTTCTCGGTATTGCCTCGGGAGGCAATATCGTAAACTTTAAGAAAGCTGATGGCACCATTCAGTGCGCTAATTTCCATGTCATTGGCAATGGATTGAAATTCATCTAGGCCGTACTGAAAGGCTTCTTCGCTACTGCCATCAAAAATAATAGTGTTCATATTAGCACCAATTTCTGCATTTCCATTCAGCGGCTCAGCCTCTGGTTGAGAGGTCGGCTGTGAAAAAACGGGCTTATTGATTGCACCGGCTTTTTTAAGCAAGCCTTTGACATGCTCATCGGGAGCTACAATTTTTTCTTCAGCAGTCAGTGGTTGTTGAGCTTCCTCTTGACAGCCAGCTAGTGTCAGGGCTGCCATAAGAGCAAGTAGGGATAGAGCTGTTGTTTTTAATGCTGTTGGTTTTTTCATTGTTTGTCTCGGTTAAGGCAATGATGAGTCTAGTATATAACCTAAATCCTGCAAGTGCTCGCACTCACTCAGCACAAGCTCTTGATCCGTATAGCAAATGAAATTTATCATTCACTCTACAAATCAATATCTCGCCTAAGAGCGCCTACTGTTGGTGCACTGCCTAAGCACGATCACTTGCAGGATCTAGGTATAAGATTAATGTCCAGCATAAATCCGCTGATTCAGGGATACGACCCACAGGGTGAATTTAAGTTCGATGACTAATGGGATATTTTCCCTGAATCACATGAAAATAACGATCGGAAGCTAAAACTTTAACCTGCCGAAAGGTTTGCTCGAAAAGCGCCAGATAGGGCAGGTGGCGATTAGCAACTACTCTGAGCTCCCCCTTAGCTTTTAAGTGTAATGGTGCCTGGTGTATCAATGCCTCGCTAACCTCCAGTGTCTGCCGGCTATCGCGATGAAAAGGAGGGTTGCTGATGATGGCATTATAGCGCTGCTTCACTTCAGAGTAAGCGTCCGATGCAAGTAGCAGGGTCGACTCTGCTAACCCAGCCTGTTTTAAACTGATTTCGGTGCTCGCCAATGCCATGGCGCTCACATCGAGTAAATCTAGGCGTATGTTGGGACGCAGGCTGCTGGCGCAAATCCCCAGTACGCCACTGCCGCAGGCAAAATCAAGTATATGTCCAGAGACAGGTAGTTCTTCCAGGTTTTGTAATAACATCCGACTGGCGGGGTCCAGTTTGGCATAGCTGAAAACGCCGGGCAGGGTGGTGAAATTCCAATCCTTTTGGTTGAAACGCAGGTTGAATGCCGACTGAGCTTGTGATTGAGT
>QIKG01000055.1 GCA_003232965.1 Oceanospirillales bacterium | reverse complement strand
CAAAATAGGCTCTTTTTACTGGCAGTTGATTTAAAAGCGAGCTAATAAAAACCAACAGATGAGCGGCGTGGTAGCGAAAGGACGGTAATTGTTTGGATACATATAACTGAAAAGTTCGGCCACAACCGCGATGCCCATAGCGATTAGAACAGAAGATTCGTTTACCAACTTTCTCAAGTCGATTAATAGAGCGTTGTTTATAGGTAATCCCATGAGAAACAAATTGATCATTTTTAAAACAATGGCTGCATTTTAATTTGTTTTGATGGAAGTCGAGAGAAAGGGTAAACTTGTCAATTGACTCAAAGTCATTAAAAAATCGCTGCATTCTGACTATGTAACAATATTTGAGAAAATCAGCAAGCAGAATTTTCTTCCGGAAATTTACTTTACAAAATTATCGTTATAAGCTTATAAAGGAATTACGATAGTAAATTGGTTGGAAAGTGCTGTATCTTATGGTTGGAGTGTGGGAAATAACAGTTGATGATTACTGACAGGATGGCGAGTAGATTTACTCAAAAACGATCAATTACTGACCAGGTAATAGGTTAATTAGCTCAAAAGTTCATGGTATGCAAAATACATACCCCGAGCTCCAATGATTATTAAAGTTGGTGTAGGGTTACTCTCCAACCAGAGCAAGCACCCTGTCCAGGATTTTCTTTGAAAGGTAAAGCCCGTTAGCCAACATATCATTAATCACCGGCCTGGCTTCGGTTATCAAGCCGCGATTCTTGGCGATCAGCACAACCCCCAGCGTTCCCCGAACGGGGATTTCTAGGCTGATAGCACATTTCCTTCCAGCCAGGTCATCAATGATAACTTCTGTGTCCAGGGTCTTGCTTGCTAGTGCCAATACACTGGATTCACCATCACCAAGCTTCCATTTGGCAATATTGTTTGGGATGCCACTGATGGGTTTTGTTACTAACCATCGGGTATCTTTGATTGCTCTAGCAGTGATATCCTGCTGGCCTCTTTGCAGAATCTCTGTTGCTACCGGTTCCGGCACCCAAATTTCATCGGCAAAGGCATGTAATAAATTCAGATGGTGACTGCGGGAGAGAAAAATCAGCGGGGATGCATTGATAATTGCTTTGTTAGCCACGAGCAAGTTCGTTGTCCAGCTCCTCAAAATCTACCACAAACGAATCTTTGCCCATACGCGAGAGTGCTAGCAAAAAATCAGTACGATCCATCCCAGCTATTTTAGCCGCCCATTCTTGAGAAATACGCCCTTGCTGATACCAATGGGCTGAAGCTGCCAGGCGCAGTTCTTTATCTAGCTCGCTGGGACTGCAATGTAACACTGAAGATACGGTTTCAGGTAATTCCAAATTAACTTGAGTCATCATGTTACCTCTTTAGCTGCTCAAACCGCCGACCATTAGCTTGGTCTGGTGTTTGATGATCATACCCTCGATCATTTCTCGAACTACATGCTTTTCTTCTGGGTCTAGCTGGTTTACCCCTTCTAGTAATAAGACGAGATTATCATCAGGCTGGCGTTCGTCTGCTTCGAAAACTAATTCATCAGAACTGACCGATAAGGCAATTGCCAATCGCCTTATTACGCCAAGTGTGGGTTGTGCCTTACTGCGCTCGTAGCGGTAGATCTGTGTTTTGGTAAGCCCTATGAGGTTGGCTAAACCTTCTTGGGTTAACCCTCGTTGTTTACGTAGATTTGTTAAACGCTGAGCAAAAGGCATCAGATATAACCTATGAGTTGATTTAGTCATAACCAGTGTACCTCCAATATAATTTGGAACTTGCAATAGTATACCTATAAGTATAGTGTAAATAAAGCATGGTTATATTGACACATTTTTAAGAGGAACCCAATTATGCCCCCGAATACCCAACAATGACCTCACCCACCTAAAACAAACCACCTCGCTGCTGTCGTTAGTAGGGTCCTCCGGCATCAAACTAAAGCGGCACGGCAAGGATTATTTGGGGCTATGCCCGTTCCATGATGATCGGGAGCCTTCTTTGGTGATCTCCCCGCAGAAAAACCTGTGGAACTGTTGTAGCCGTCCATTCTACCACCGTAACTTTTCCCAAATTAACTATCATACGATTCGGTGTTTTTACGATGATTTTGCCACGCTATCATCATAACCAATTGCTAGAACGAGTACTCACGGCACTGAAGGAGTTTGACCCACCACCGATTTAAGGAGTTTAGGATAGAAAAAACGATAACTACAGGATAGTTGCGTCTAAAAAAGCTGATTATGCGTTTGTTTTGTACTGGAGAGTGGTTTTTGAGTAAATCCCCAATCATGCCGACAGTAGTTGCCAGTAATGAGGTTTAAAAGAGGGGTTTTGAGACCCTTGAAGCGCTGGCGAGCCTCTATCTGCGGGTTTGGGGTCTTTGGTTTTATACAAACGCATCATTTCAGCGTAAAATAACTGGATGTTGTGTCTATATAAACCTACTAAAGCAAATTCCAGATCAGGATCTCAACGATGCTGCTAACCCGCGCATCACTTAGAAACCGAGTAGCTGTAACAGTTGCCGGAATATTGATCATCCTATTCGGGGTAATCTCTCTGTTTCGCTTGCCTGTGCAACTGTCACCGGATATTGAACGCCCGGTGATATCAATTCAGACCGGTTGGCGTGCCGCTGCAATGTGCTGCGCGGCCTTCCCGGCGTGCGCCAGATGTCCTCAAGCTCATCCCGGGGCAGTGGCTCTATAACCCTAGAGTTTGACATTGATACCGATATGGGTCGGGCGTTGGTAGAGGTGATGAATGCACTCAACCAGGTACCGCGCTACCCTGTTGATATTACCGAGCCGGTCATCAATGTAGGCGGTGGTGGCTTTGGCAATACCATTGCCTGGTTTGCGATTCAGACACAGGAGAACAACCCGCGCGATATTGCCGGTTATCAAAGCTTTATCGACGAGTTTGTATTGCCCCGACTCGAGCGGGTGCCAGGGGTTGCCAGCAGTGGCTCGGTTGGCGGTCGTTCTGATGAATTGCGAATTACCTTTGACCCTTACAAAGCAGCCAGTCTTGGCATTGACATTACTACCATCGGTTCGCGATTAGGCAGCAATAAAGATGTTTCAGCCGGTACGGCTGATGTTGGCAGGCGCCGCTACACGATTCGTTTTGCCGGCCAATATAATATCGAGGCATTGGGCGACTTAGTGCTTGAGTGGCGTGAGAACCACTCTATTCACTTACGCGATATTGCCACTGTGGCCAGAATGTTACAGGATCGCAGTGGGGTTATTAGCGGTAATGGCGGCCCCTCTATTGCTCTCAATGTTACCCCCGAAACCGGGGTGAATGTGCTTGAAGTTATGGATGGAATTAAAGCGGCTGTACTGGAGTTGGAAACCAAGGTGCTGGCGCCTGCAGGTTTAAGAATCATCCAGACCTATGATGAGACTGTCTATATAAAAGCATCAATTCGCATGGTACGCAACAACTTGATTTTGGGGATGTTGCTTGCGGTGACGGTGCTGTGGTGGTTTTTACGGCGTTTTCGAGCCACGCTCATCGTTGCTATGGCTATTCCATTATGCTTATTTTCGGCATTCATAGTCCTCGACTTAAGCGGTCGAACACTGAATATTATCTCTCTGGCCCCGGCATGGCTTTTGCCACCGGTATGGTGTTGGATGCGGCCATTGTTGTGTTGGAAAATATATTCAGGCAACGAGAACAAGGGCTAAAAGGAGATGAAGCCAGTGACCGTGGCACAGCTCAAGTGTGGGGCGCGTTAGTGGCCTCAACTGCAACTACGGTGGCTATTTTTATGCCGGTGGTTTTTTTAAAAGATGAAGCTGGTCAGTTGTTTGCAGACCTTGCCATTACTATTTCGGTGGCTGTGGTGGCCTCGTTAATTGTGGCTATCACTGTTTTGCCAGCGGCCGCATCCCGCTGGGTTCGTGCGGGTAAATTTGAGGATATACACATCCATTGGTGGCGAGCAATAACCAATAAGATAATGCTTGCCACTGATACTCAGCCTCGGCGCTGGGCGTGGGTGCTGGGTCTTACGATAATACCAATTTTATTCGCGCTGTTGCTAAAACCCTCGGCTGATTACTTACCTGAAGGAAAACGCAACTTCGCCTTTGGTTTTATCGTTACTCCCCCGGGCTTGAATGTTGATACCGCAGAAGCAGAATTGACTTCTGTAATAGATAAGCGTTTCGAACCTTACTTGAAAGACAGGACCCCCCTTATAAAGTACTATTTTCTGGGTTTCTTCGGTAGCGGGGCTTTCATTGGCCTGGAGGCAAAGGATCCAGAGGATATGGATGAAATTCTCGGTCTCGCCAATCGCCAAATACTGCAGGGCTTCCCAGATACCTTTGGCTTTCTTTCGCGCGCCCCGGTGTTTCGCGGATCGCGTGGTGGCCGGAGTATTGATGTTGATCTTCAGGGGGATGATTTTGAATCGCTGCTAGCTGCAGGCCAAGTAGGTTTTGCTGCAATTAAGCAGGCGCTGCCCGGCGCCAATGTGCGACCCTTGCCGGGCCTTGAGTTGGCTGAGCCTGAAATTCGCTTGACCCCTGATGACCGTCGGATTGCCGAGGTAGGCTGGAACCGTGAATTGACTGCCACAGCGGTTAGAGCCTTAGGTTCAGGCGCATTTTTAGGCGAATACTTTGACGGTTCGCAGCGCCTGAATATTATTCTCAGGGCGGATAAGTGGGACACGCCCGAAGAACTCGCGGCATTACCACTGGCCACTCCATTCGGCGGAATCCAAACGGTGGGTGAGTTGGCCGAGGTCACCAGAACCGCTGGCCCCACCGAGATTCGCCGTATTGATCGCCGCCGCACCCTGACCTTGCAAGTTACCCCACCGCAGGGTATGCCGTTGGAAGATGCCATCGCTATTATCAAGTCTGAAGTCGTTCCAATGATAGAGCCGTTGATGCCCGCTAGTGGGCAGATTGCGTATCATGGCAGTGCTGAGGCATTGGCAGAGGTATTAAAAAGTATGGCGGGTAGCTTTTTATTGGCAATCATTATTCTGTATTTATTGATTTCTGCGCTATTTAAGTCTTTCCGCGACTCATTGTTGGTAATACTGACCATACCGATGGCCACCGTTGGCGGTATTATAAGTATCCGCATAATGGATTTAGTACTGAAATCAAGTGGTGGACAGGCAATGGATTTGCTCACCATGATTGGTTTTGTAATATTGCTGGGTCTGGTGGTGAATAACGCCATCTTGCTGGTATACCGCGCCCGCG
>QIKG01000066.1 GCA_003232965.1 Oceanospirillales bacterium | reverse complement strand
TGATATTGCCACCACCCAGATCTACACACACCTCGATTTCCAGCACCTGGCCAAAGTTTACGATAAAGCCCACCCCAGGGCGCGCAAAAAACCGATAAATAAACCCTAGTCAAAACCCTAAATATTTCTCGCAAAGGCGCAGGGAACGCAAAGAAAATCTTTTTCCTTTGAGTTTCTTTACGCGTGGGCATAAATGCCCACCCTGCCGGTTACCTGCGGTTAATAATGCCTACGCCATCGTCTTGTAAATCTGGTTTCCACACCCCATGTATTAATTCACCAACAATGAATTTAGGTTATTTCATGCAACAGTATTGCGGTACTACTATTCTTTCTGTCCGCCGAGGCAACAAAGTTGTTATCGGTGGCGATGGCCAGGTAACTCTGGGCAACACGGTAATGAAATCGAATGCGCGTAAAGTCAGGCGTCTGTACAAAGAAAAAATTATTGCCGGTTTTGCCGGTGCAACAGCCGATGCGTTTACTTTGTTCGAGCGCTTCGAGGGCAAGCTGGAAAAACACCATGGTCACCTTACCCGGGCAGCAGTCGAAATGGCCAAAGACTGGCGTACAGACCGAGCTCTGCGCCAGCTCGAAGCCCTGCTTTCGGTTGCCGATGAGTCTACCTCACTGGTGATTTCCGGCAATGGTGATGTGATTGAGCCTGAGCACGGCCTGATTGCCATTGGCTCCGGCGGTCCTTTTGCCCAAGCGGCAGCCCAAGCCTTGTTGGATAACACCGACATGGATGCTGAAACCATCGTCCGTAAAGCCCTCGGAATCGCAGCTGATATTTGTATTTATACCAACCATAACCTGGTGATTGAATCATTGGAGACTCAATAATGTCGAGCATGACCCCACGGGAAATAGTCCAGGAACTGGATAAACATATCATTGGCCAGTCTGACGCCAAACGGGCCGTTGCAATCGCCCTGCGTAACCGTTGGCGGCGGATGCAACTACCGCTGGAACTACGCGATGAAATAACCCCGAAAAACATTCTGATGATAGGCCCAACCGGTGTCGGTAAAACTGAAATTGCGCGGCGCTTAGCCAAGCTCGCTAATGCTCCTTTTATCAAGGTTGAAGCCACTAAATTCACTGAAGTAGGTTATGTCGGCAAAGATGTAGAATCCATCATCCGTGATCTAGTTGATTCAGCGATTAAAATGGCCCGTGAACAAGCCATGGCTGCAGTGCGGCCACGCGCAGAAGATGCCGCTACCGACAGGCTTCTGGATATCCTGCTACCAAAACCTCAGAACATCGGCTTTGCCAATGAACCCGAGTCAAGCGATGACCACAATGGTGACCGAAATAGTGATACGCGCAAAAAATTCCGCAAAAAGCTGCTGGATGGCGATTTGGATGAGCGTGAAATTGAATTCGATGTTGCATCCCAAATGGGTGTTGACATCATGACTCCACCGGGAATGGAGGAAATGGCCAGCCAATTACAAGGCATGTTCCAGAATATGGCCACGAGCCGTTCACAGACCCGCAAAATGAAAATCTCCGAAGCCCGACCGATTTTAATTGACGATGAAGCCGCCAAATTAATCAACGATGAAGAAATCAAGCTGCAGGCACTGGAAAATACCGAGCAGAATGCCATCGTGTTTATTGACGAACTGGATAAAGTCACCAAACGCGCAGAAACCGGCGGTGGTGATATTTCCCGCGAAGGTGTACAGCGCGACTTGCTACCACTGGTAGAAGGCTGTACCGTTTCCACCCGCTATGGGATGATCAAAACCGATCATATATTGTTTATCGCATCCGGTGCGTTCCACCTTTCCAAGCCGTCTGATTTAATCCCGGAGTTACAAGGTCGCCTACCAATACGGGTCGAGTTGCATGCATTAGGAGTTAAAGAATTCACCCGTATTCTTACCGAGCCTGATGCTTCATTAACCGAGCAATATCATGCATTGATGGGCACCGAAGGTGTAGCACTGGAATTTATTGATGATGGTGTGCAACGAATTGCAGAAATTGCCTACCAGGTGAATGAGACCACCGAAAACATTGGTGCCCGCCGCTTGCACACAGTAATGGAGCGATTACTCGATAATGTTTCTTATGATGCCCCTGAGCGAGACGGCGAGAAAATCAAAATTGATGTCGCCTATGTCGATCAGCACCTCAATGATTTGGCCGCTGATGAAGACCTGAGCCGGTATATCCTCTGAAGCAACCCCAACTAGGTACTACAGAAAAACCGGAGTCAGCACTGACTCCGCAATAGTTTTCGGAAAAACCGGATAACCCACATCACAGTCACCCTTATACCCCGCTGTATTGTGAAACTATCAAAACCCATCCTGCTTAGTATCCGGACTATCAATTTGACTCAGTTGGTCTTATTGACCATAATAGGTTCATCTGGTCTGATTAAACATGCGCGGGTTTAAATATTATGATAGTCAATATTTCTGAAGCAAAAGCAAACTTATCCAAGCTAATTGATATGGTATATCACGGTCAAAAAGTGGTGATTGCTAAAAATAATCTTCCTATCGCTGACTTGGTCATCCATAAACCCAAAGGCAAAAGGCAACTGGGCTTGCTTGCGGGAGAACTTGTTGTTCCCGATGATTTCAATGATGAAGATTTGCAGCTTGAAAAGATGTTTTATGGTTCCGATGAATGAAAATCATCCTTGATACACATATTTTCCTCTGGGCACTGGCATCTCCTGAAAAACTTTCGAAAAAGAAACTGTTTGCACTTGAAGCACTGCCCAATAGGATTTTCATCAGTTCAATTTCTATTGCGGAAATTATGATCAAAGCATCCTTGGGAAAGTTAGATATCAGTTTCGACCCAATCGAAGTCATCGAAAAATCAGGTTTTGAATTGCTGGATTACACCGTAAATGATGCTGTGTTACTGAAAACATTACCTTTCCATCACAAAGACCCATTTGATCGTATGCTTATTTGCCAAAGCATTGCCAACAAAATACATATCATGAGTAAT
>QIKG01000069.1 GCA_003232965.1 Oceanospirillales bacterium | reverse complement strand
TTGCATCTTCGATACGCGCACCTGTACATATATCTCTGACGGAAACCTTGATCTTCCCTTTTTTAGCTCCCTCAATTGGCTTTGCCAGCGCTGATTTTTCACCAAGTTCGGTCATTGTGTTTCCTTATGTTTTGTATGGTGCATCACAACTGCTGCACGTTGCGCTCTGTCAGAAGAGCAATAGATCAGCGAGGGGGCGCTTGATTGTCCTTTTTTTATTTTTTCAGTGATTATCCCGGCAAGTATAATACCAGTCACAGCCCCTAGGTCACCATAACAGTCTGCATAGTGTTCTACTGTAATAAAATCTTGAAAATAGGCTTTATTCCGCAATAGTGCTACGCCACACTCTTTCGCCCAATGGTTTTCGCCGTTCATGCTGGCGTAAATGGTCGCTATTTCTGGTCCGGTATAGTGCTGTAATGTCTGTTTAAAGGCCTGATCCAGACCTTCACCACGGTATGGCTGCTCACTCATCAGATGCCCGGTTTCTATGCCATTACCCGGTTCATAAAGGAAGGCCGTATGATCACCATAGCGTGACGCACGTTCTGGATGCCGGGTAAGCAGGAGAAATCCGGCCGCTTCACCCGGTACAAAGCCATCCATTGCCGTACCGCATAATAGTCTGTCGGTCTTATCCAGTGAATCAAGGACAAATTTGTCATAATAGGTATCAATACCGCCAACCAGAACATAATCCTGGTCGATACTTTCAAAATAGCGAAAAGCCAGCTGAATGGCACTTAGCCCTCCGGCTCTGCCAGTCGATATTATTCGGCTATTGTCCAGGTCGATATTGACACCGGATTGATATGCGATATTTTCTATCAATTGTTTATTGATATTGTGATCATTGACACCCATTTTCTCTGGGCCTGCCAAAAACAAGGGGACTTTACTTATATTCGACAGCGTTGGAATTAATTCATATAGCGCACATGTTGCCAACTGTAACATTCTTGCTTGTTTTGCGGATAAATCACCTTTTAATAATACTTCGTTTAAGCCATTCTCCAGTGCGGCCTCAGGCACCATTGCCATTTTTATTTTGTTGTAATTTTTATCAAAATAATCTATTTCCTGGTAGGCACTAATTCCCGCCCGAACCGCCGCCGTAGTCATTTCGACATTAGCTCCCAGCGGAGTAATCATGCCAACACCCGCAATATACATTTTGGCACTATCGCTCATCAGACCCGTATCCTTGCGCAGGTGTTGGCCAGTGGCAAGCCATTTTCAGTTAACGCCAATTCCATGGCGGCGGCATGACGCTGGCGTTGCGTGCCCTTTTTTACGATCTCTTTGAGTGCTTCAGGCGCGGTAACGGGATGGCCCATAAAATAGCGATGGCCGACGATAAAATGCTGTCC
This sequence comes from Oceanospirillales bacterium, assembly GCA_003232965.1. Taxonomy (GTDB): domain Bacteria; phylum Pseudomonadota; class Gammaproteobacteria; order Xanthomonadales; family SZUA-36; genus SZUA-51. Next base: position 1,465 of record QIKG01000069.1, on the reverse strand, counting down.
GTGTTCGCGCCAGATCGCCGTGATTTTTTCAGCATCCGGGTATGGCAGGTGTTCATCTTCATCCAGGCCGATATGGTTATTTTCTATCTCATCGTCGGGTATGCTGGGGAGGGGGGAATCAGGAAACTCCATCAGTAGTTGGTTTTTTTTAAGGTCGATACCGGTGATATGTGAGAATGCCTCGCCTGCCAGACGGGCGACTTCGGGGACTTGCATTTTATGGATCAGCCAGTTAATTGCGTGTGGGTCGCCAAGGACACCAATGGCCTTAATCACCGCCCGTACCTGGCTTTCATCTTCCACCAGTTTTGAGATCCATTCCCGAGCCTGCTCGACAGGTAAAATCCGAAAGGCCAATTGAATCGCCTGATTTTGGTAGGGACCCATCTCAGCAATAAAAGGTTGGAAATTGTGTGCGCAGCCCTGGTGGCCTAATAACGCAGCAGACCATGTTGCCCAAAACCGAATGCCTTCACTATCAGCACTCATCGCCTGATTAATCGCGGGCATACCGTCCTGACGACGTAACTCGCCGGTCAGGCGTAGTGCTCGAGCATAGAGTTTTTCATGTTGCAGACAATCATCACGCAATAATATATTTGTCAGGAGCTTTCCCGGATCCTGGCGGCGAACGCTACAGATCGCAGTACCTAAATATTTATGGCTCATCTCTTTGCTTTTGAGAAATCGCTCTGTCCAAGGGTTGGTAATGTCTGCAGGCAGCCATCCCATAGCGGAGATTAAGCCGGGTGTGGCGAGGTCATTTTCCAGACCAACTTCGACGGTCTTTTGAATCTTGCTGACTTCATGGCTGCGCAGGGCAATGACTGTGGCGGCAAACACTTCGCCTGGCTCTTGTAGTTCAAGTGCGCTTTCACATGCCTGCCAGCCCATATCTATCGAGGTCATCAAGCCATCCAGGCTAACTTCAATGCGTTGTTCCAGCTCCCATATATCGTTGGCGGTGTAGTGGGGCTGTGTGACGGCTAGCGAGCGTAATATCCATAAGAAAGCAGCATCCCCCACATAGTGTTCATAATTATGAGCATAGGCATTTTGCGAATTCAGATAATTTTGCAGGCTCAGGTCTGCCACGCGAGGGGATAACTGGGAATCATGCACGCTCTTTAGCCCATTATATTCTTTTTGTTGTACCACAGTGGATCACCCAGGCGACAGACATTTTTGCCTTCAATTTTGACATCCGCAGAGTACAGCATGAATTCGCACTCGCCTTTGGTTGTGCTGCTAATCACGCCTTTGAGTGAGCCTGCTTCATCGCCAGTGCTGGTGCTATATTTGGCACCTTTGACCATGGGCATTTCTCCGTCAACGGTGACCGATTTGGGGCCAGCACTGGTGTCTGAAGATTTGCCGATATTGGGATAGGGAATGGGCACCACGGAAGGGCCAATCGGGGTTTTACACACATCGGGGAAGACGATGCTGACACCGCCACTGCCTT
>QIKG01000086.1 GCA_003232965.1 Oceanospirillales bacterium | reverse complement strand
TCTGCCACTTTTTGATCAACCGATGCTTGTGCATGACTATGCCCATGATCATGCCCAACGCCTGCCATAACAGGCGAACCAAAAAATAATACCGATAATACAAATGTTGTTGCTAAAGCTTTCATAAACCTTCTCCAAATAGATTAGTTAATAGTGCTGGGTTTGCTTGTGCATAATACCTGCCTATTTACTCAATAGTATCGTGAATGAGTTTTTTAGTGGTTTGTATGGGCTTTGCCTTTTGGGCAGTGGGCTCTAAATCCAAGCGCTGGTATTCCTACCTTTAAAGTAATAACAACAGGATGCGCATTGTTATTTTTCCAGTACCAACCATGCGTACCTGTAAATGTTGTTATTAAAGATCCATTGTCACTTTGTTTTGTGTCTTTTTTAAAGCTCTTGAAAAAACCGGCCGTATCACCTTGTGGCTCACCATGAAAATCAAAAAACAGCTCTCCTTTATCCGTATCCCATGTGTATTCGAGGTTTGCGCCTTTGGCTAGTTGTAGTTTATATTCTTTTTCTGCTCTCGCTGGAATAGTAATAGTTATCGTCTCCTTCCAGTCAGATTGTTGAACTTGCTTAAGTTCTACCATCTGTGCATTAGGTTCAGCACTTGTAGCAAACTCCTCTGGATGAGCCGTATGCGCGTAGCCGTGCATCTGCATCATGAAAAGGTATGCACCTAAGAGGATTAAAAAGTAGTTTGAGATTTTACTGAAGGTCGGAAACAAGTGGCTTTTACGAAATGCGGTAATCAATAGTAACATAACAGCTAGAGCAGAAATTTGTCCGAGTTCTATACCCACATTAAATGAAATAATATTCATTAACAGCTGATCGGCATCCAGTGGCAATTGCTGTAAGCGTGTAGACAGACCCAGACCATGTATTAGCCCTAAGCTAAATATCATTGCTAACATATTGGGTGCTTTGAAATTTAGAACTTTCTTAAAGCCGTCAAGATTATGGAAAGCGATATAACAAACGCTTAAAGCAATAATTGCATCAATTAAAAAATAATTGATCTGAATGGCATTAAAGGTCGCAAAAATAAGGGTAATACTGTGCCCCACTGTGAAGACAGTGATGTATTTAACAATATCTTTAAACTTGGTCAGGAAAAAAATAATACCAAATACAAAGGCTAGATGATCATACCCCGATAGCATATGAGTCGCTCCGATCCATATGTAACGCAGGTTTCCGCCCTCAATAATAAGTTGCTTTTCTGCCTCAGACATGCCGTGTGCCAAAGCTAAGCTGGCACACAATGACAAAAAGATAGCTAGAAGCCATCGCGATTGTTTTATAACAGATAACATAAATACCTCGATAAATTTTATTTTAAGGCACAGACAAACTGCACTTTTTTTACACATAACAACACTAGTTAAGTGGCGCGATGAAACCGCGTCCGTTGTGGCAGCATACTTTAACGCAGTGTTATGTGCCATGGTGTCTATTGCTCCGAATTCTAGTGTTGTGCGTTGAATTACTTACCCGATTATTACATAGTTGGTGCGTTACTTGGCTTTTAATCTACCTCGATCTTTCTACAGCTAGTGGTTACCAACTACACCACTGGCCGCCTTCATAGCTGTCACCCACGATTGATGGCAGGGCAATACAAAGGACAGTCGCCTGTTAGATAACCACAAAAGCACCAAACAAGAAAATTCGGCAATACAAAGCAATACTGTAGTGGTCAAGTTATTTTGGCCACAAAATAGTCGTCATTCCAATAGTCTGATTATGTGGCTGTCCTTGGTTGACTTCTGATTATGTGGCTGTCCTTGGTTGACTTGGTTGACTTCTTATAAAACCAACGGTTTTATTTGGTTGGCTAAAGCCAACGACCCGTTAGAGTTCTTTTTAGTTCATAGAGTTTACTGGATATCATGTTGATATTTTATTTAATATCAAAGAGTTAAGTCTTAAGTAAGTGCCATTCGGGTCAGAGCAAAAACTCTTGCTCTTGAAACTGTGGATGTTTTGGTTTTGGGCCAGGCTTAAATTTAATTTTACCCGGACCCCAAATATGATAGATGCCAAAGGCAAGCAACGAAAACCTACACCTTTTAAAACATGATGACGTCATATGCATATGAAAAGCTGAAATTTTTGTTCGAGTGTTGAACAATTGATATGGGTGGTTATTTGACCACTTTACTCAAAGCCGTTGATAAATATAAAGCCAGGTAAGCCTTCGGTACTAAGCAACTCAAACCTCAGTGACCCTAAAGGTATATTACTTGGTAAAGGTGACTGGTTAATTTGTTGAATTGGAGCCCTGGGGGAAGTGGCACTATTACTAGAGGTGAATGTTATGCCGCTATCAGTTCCAGCATCATATGGCAATAAACTTACGGTTAATTCATTAATCCATACACCACCTTCAAGTAAATCTATACCAGCTACGCCAACAAACCAATCTGGACTGGGAGCAATCATGGTCACAATGCTAAATAACGGGTGAGACTCTGATATATCAAACTCGATTGCATCCACGTCTTCAGCGCCTATGCTACCAGGGCCTCGTATAAGGCTTTCTGTAGTAGCAGTATTCATGATCATGTTGTTAATATCACTTCTTAAAATAGAAGTTCCCCCTGTTTCTGCCATCTCTTTCATGCCATTTGTAGCTATTTCATTAGCTTGCCAAATAAAGCCTTCTTCGTTGTGGATACTACCAACCAATGGGGAGAAATGAGCCCCACCAGGAAAATCGATAGGGTGAGAAGCAACAGTCCATTCACCAACAAAAGTGACCCTGTATCGAGCTGAGTATTCGCCTGCCTGAACCGGTGTAATAAATGTGAATAATACTAGCAGTAGCAAGCTTTGTTTTAGAATAAATTTCATGATGATTATTTCAGCTTAAAGTAAGGTAGTTGCATACCTTAACACTATCGAACTACTAATTAATCACGAAACTATCAATAAATGGCAAAAATAAATGGGGTCAGAGTAGAATGGCACTTACTTAATAAGGAGCCTCTGATTTATTCTGAGTGAAGCAAGTTGAGATTTATGATTTTCAAGAGCAAGGCGGCAAGTGCTAGTAATAGCAACGCTATTGCTAGCAACGCTATTGCTAGTGCTTGCTAACGCTGCTATTGGGAATTATAGGCTCAAGATGCTCATTCATGAATAGATCAGAGGCTCCTTAAGCTTCTTTGGGTGGCCATATTGTAGGGCTTTTTGCCGTGCTTGAGCCCTCGGTACAGCTGCGTGGTCTCTTGTAGCTATTTAAGTAGCAAATTTATCAAGAAGTATGGATTGATTAAAAAATCATTTATAGATGAATAATTATAAGAGTGAAAAAGCATGGATAGCCTAAATAGGTTTATCTCAAAATATTCTTTCCTTCAAGTGCTGGGAGGATTTATTATGGGTTTCATTGCGCCAATAATGTATGTTGTTTTAAGAGAGAAGGGATTTGAACTAATTGAGATTGCTTTTCTCATAATAGTATCTACGATTACAACTATTATATTAGAAGTTCCATGTGGAGTTCTTTCCGACAAAATTGGTAGAAAAATATTATTCTTATTAGGGCAAAGTTGTTTCTTACTATTTTGTCTTGGTATGTTTTTAACTGATTCGTTAGTGATAATGTTTCTAGCAATGCTTCTAGCTGGTTTAAGTACGGCGATGATCTCTGGGACTTTGGATGCTCTGTTTGTTGACACCATAAATGACCAGAACAAATCCCCTGAATTCTTACAGCAGTCAATTGCTAAGGTGGGACTTTACCAAATGCTAGGACTTTTGGGAGGGGCTCTCATGTCGGGAATGTTCGTCAATAATCATATTTCCTGGCTGGAAGTGAATGGGTTTGAAAAGAATTACGGGATAGTTGTTTTACTGTTACCCATACATATGCTTGTTACATTGTTCCTAATTAAAGAAGTCAATAGATCAAAACCGGAAACAGCGCATGAAGGACTGGTGACAATGTTTTATAATGCGATGAGTCAATTAAGTATAAAACCTACCCTCAAAATTCTGATGATATCTAGTGCTGTCGGAGCACTCGCATTTATTAGCTTTGAAAAATTTTGGCAGATAAAATTAATGGATTTCTTAGATGATGAGGAAATGAGATGGATTTTCGGCGTGTTGTTTTCTGCTTCGTTATTGATAAGCGCTATCGGCCAAGGCTTATCTAGTTCATTATGTCGACTGTTCAAAAATAATTATGTTCACGTGATGGTGTTGATTCGAATTTTACAAGGTTCGTTATTTATACTAATGTATATAATTGATGAGTTGTTAGGATTTATTTGTATATTCATTCTGATATTTTTAGTCTCTGCTTTGTCTAATTCTCCCGTATTAACGTTGTTTCATTATGAAATTAAGAATACAGAGCGATCTACAATGTTGTCATTTCGTTCTGTATTTATTCAGATTGGAGCGACAATTGGTATTTTGATTGCAGCTTTAATTTCACAATACAGTTCTTTGGAGTTCGCATTTATCTTATCAGGTTTAGTTTATTTTGGTTCGATTTCGATGATGTTCTTTCCTGATATCAGAGCTTTAGGCGTTAAATTATCAAGGCAGGAATAGTGGATGTAAAATTTGGGAACGGACTTGCTGGATTTTTCGAGTATAGGAAGAACAAAGCCCCTTTCCCATAAAATCCATGAGTACAGAATAACCTTTCAACTCGGTATTTCAGCCCGGTCGGCATAAAATTTCATCTTTTGGGGTGCTGGAGATTAGATATCACTCAATAACGCTTCTATTTCCGTTCAATCTCCTGGTTCGGAGCGAAAGATACTGAGCTGCTCCCAGGGAGAATAACCATCTATGCATCAGACTCTGCGAAGCTGGTCACTCCTATGGCACATCAAATAAGCTAAAACCAAGGCAACCGGCATCAAACTGGGGTAAAATTTGTCGGTCATTCACAAGATTTTTTAGCATTTTTGAGGAATTAATAGATGAAATCCAATTTCCCACTGGCACTTACCATAGTGCTGACCGTTACTCTCGCCGGTTGTTCAGAAACTAACGCCAACCGAATCTCAAACCGAAGTTACCATGGAAACATCCGTGCAGACAAGCAATCCATTTTTCGAAGAAAGTCCGCTTTACATGCAGTACCCGCAGTTCGATGTAATCGAAATCGCACATTTCAAACCAGCGTTTGAGCGTGGCATGCAGGATCATCTGGCAGAAATCGAAACGATTGCAAGTAATTCTGAAGCCCCGACACTGGAAAACACACTTGTTCAGATGGAAAAATCGGGCCGCATCCTCAACCGGGTCGCAACCGTGTTTTTCAGCATGACCTCGGCCAATACCAGCGATGATCTGGAAGCGATCCGTAGTGAAATGGCGCCAAAACTGTCGGCCCACAGCGACAGTATCTCGCTCAACAAGAAATTGTTCGCCCGTGTCCGGACCATTCATGAACAGCGTGACAGTCTTGAGCTTGATCCGGAATCGTATCGTCTGATCGAGGAATCCTACAAGGGTTTTGTACGTGCCGGTGCCCTGCTTGCAGATGCAGATAAAGAGCAGATCAAGGCCATCAACGCTGAACTTGCCACACTGCAAACCCAATTTAGTCAGAATGTTTTGAGCGAAGTGAACGCTGCCGCAGTTCTGGTCGATAGCCGTGAAGAACTCAACGGGCTTTCAGACACCAAAATAGATGCCGCAGCCGAGGCCGCAAAATCCAAAGATATGGACGGTAAATATCTGCTTGCCCTGCTGAACACCAGTCAACAGCCGCCACTTGCTTCGCTTGAAAATCGCGCATTGCGCCAACGCATCATGGAAACATCGCTTGCCCGTGGCAGCCACGGTGGCGAGTTTGACAACACTGAAACCCTCACGCGGGTTGCCATGCTGCGTGCCGAGCGTGCTCAGTTGATGGGTTTTGAAAATCACGCTGCCTATAGCCTGGAAGATCAAACAGCCCGTACCACCGCTGCGGTTAATGCCATGCTTGCAAGGCTGGCCCCCGCCGCTGTTGCCAATGCCAAGCGTGAAGCCGCCGACATGCAAACCATCATCGATGCCGAAGGTGGAGACTTTCAGCTGGCCTCATGGGATTGGGATTTTTATGCCGAGAAAGTACGTAAAGAGCGTTATGATTTTGATGCATCCCAACTACGCCCCTATTTTGAAATTGATAATGTACTAATTAAGGGTGTTTTCTATTCCGCCGGTAAGGTTTTCGGGCTGACATTCAAAGAGCGTCACGATCTGCCTGTGTATCAGGAAGATGTGCGTGTGTTTGAGGTATTTGAAGAAGACGGCTCCACGCTGGCGCTGTTTCTGTTTGACCCCTATGCGCGCCCATCCAAACGTGGCGGTGCGTGGATGAACGCTTATATCAGCCAGTCAAACCTGTTGAACAATAAGCCGGTAGTTGCCAACCACCAGAATATCACCAAGCCAACCGATGGCGCCCCAACCCTGATGACCTTCAATGAAGTTATCACCATGTTTCATGAGTTTGGTCACGCCTTGCACGGTATGTTCTCAAACGTGAACTATCCTAACTTTGCCGGCACTTCGGTGCCACGCGACTTTGTTGAGTACCCTTCTCAAGTCAATGAAATGTGGGCTGTCTGGCCGGAAATTCTGGCCAATTACGCTGTGCATCACGAAACTGGGGAAGCCATGCCGCAAGAGCTGCTGGATAAGGTTCTAGCCACACAGAAATTCAACCAGGGCTATGCCACTACCGAATACCTGGCCGCTTCACTGCTGGACCAGTCCTGGCATCAGTTGAAACCGGAAGAAGTACCTGCAGCAGCGGATTTACTCGCCTTCGAAGCGAATGCACTGGAAAGTGCCGGGGTGGCTTTGGATACCGTGCCACCACGTTACCGCAGCACCTATTTCTCGCATATCATTGGTGGTTATTCAGCCGGCTACTATGCCTATATCTGGAGTGAAGTGCTGGATGCCGATACGGTTGAATGGTTCAAGAGTAACGGCGGCATGACACGGAAAAATGGCGATCACTTCCGCCAGACCTTGTTGTCACGCGGCGGTGCTGATGACGCGATGAATTTATTCAGAAACTTTAAAGGCAGCGATCCCGATATTCAGCCTTTGCTGGTAAGACGCGGCCTGGATTGATAGGTAGAAGGGATATTTAAAGCAGACACAGGAGGGGCCGGCTTCGCTGGCCGCGAGCGTTTAATGTTTGATTGGTATGAATATCGCGACCAGCGTAGCTGGTCCCTCCTACAAGTTTCTGACTCCTTCTACAAATCTCAGACAAAAAAACCAGCTTGCGGAGTATCATCGGTTGTGCCTGTCCCCAGAGCCGTTTAATAGACTAATAGACGACTGTCCTTTGTATCTGCCTTTGTATCTGTATCAGCTTTTGCTCTTAGCAAATTTGAAATCTCCCTATCAGACCTCTGTCCTGCATTATCCTTGTGTTTAAATGCCCTATACTCACCCAGCACCCGATATGAGCATTCTTTTTACTAGTTTCTATTGGGTCGCAGGTGGATTAAGCAAGCTGTCATCTACTACCC
>QIKG01000021.1 GCA_003232965.1 Oceanospirillales bacterium | reverse complement strand
GGAATAAAAAGCACCTATGTCTATACCAAAAGGCAAACCTTTGTGTGCATACAACTTAGGAGCATAAAGCGTCTTCGGTGCTGAGCCACTATTGGCCGCACGCCGCCAAAGATCATCTTCATTGATCTCCGTTCCCGTTACAGCAATACCAACATCAAACCCCGTGACACCCAAAGGTTCTACCGGTATAACAGCCTTATAAGATACAGCTGCTCCAATGTTTTTCGACAAGCGTTTAAACTCATCCTGAAATAAATTTTCAATTTGATCAATCTTCTTATCAGAAGCCAGGGTTAACCCAGTGCTGCAAAAAAAGAACAAAACCATCCATATTATTTTGTGCTTCATTAAGAAACTCTCCATTTGTACTCAGGAACGCATAGGAAGTCTATACAGAACGTTACCAGAGCGCCAAAAAACTTAATATTATCATACGATTTATTCTAAATGAAACATATGGCATCTAACTGGTTTTTCTAAGGTAATGTAGTTATAAGGGCAGGGAGAAGCCTAGAACTATTTTTAGTTTGGTGCCGTCCTGTTTTATTTGGCAGGCATTAAAGAAAGCCGTCGCTAGAATAAAAACTAGGGGCGCAAGTTGCCCAAGTTATTCCGTGCGTGCTCTTTAGCTAAAACGTATTCAAGAGTATTTTTTAAGCAAGGCATTAAGTTCTGGAATACAAGAACCACAATGGCTACCTGCTTTGAGTTTTTCGCCCAAACCCTGGATACTATTTACACCCTCTTTACTTATTGCTTCAATAATCGTTTCTTCACCAATATCAAGACAAGAACAAATGGTGCGGCCAACGCTTTTACGTGGTGTGGTGCGCTGTGTCGACCTGCAAGCAGTGAAATACGATCAACATCATTAAGTTTATTTTTTGAGAATAAGTCGATTAACCAGTCTCGCTTGGGCAGCGATTTCATAGGCGCAATGTACAAGCAATATTCCAGGCGCTCTTCTTTCAGACATGCACTGCGATACCAACCGTGAGCTTTATCCGAATAATCGAGCCAGTCGCCCTCATCGTTTGCATGTAACATTGTTCGAGAATAAGCATGCCAGTCCGAAATAATATCATTGCCGCATAACTCGTAACGATAACAGGTCTTTTCTGGTATGCGGACCAGGTAATCGAGCTTATCCTGTTGCGTAATCTCTGTTCTACTCAAGATGAAACCATGCCAAAGCGAGAAGTAAGGGGATAAGCTGATCGGTGTATGCTTCAGTTCAGGTTGGCCTGATATTGGGTCAACAACTGGATTCACTACCGCATCGACACGCGCATTGTTAGCGAACTGATCATTCCAGTGAATCGGCACAAAAATCGAACCGCGCGGCTGGTCTGCTGTTACAACAACGCGTGCCAGCATCTCACCCCACTGGCTTTGCAATTTGGTAATGCCGCCCTCAACGATATTATAGCTCTCGGCATCAGCGGGGTTAATCTCACAAAAAGGCTCGGACTTATGGCTAAATAAACGCACTGACTTTCCTATAAGGGTCATGGTATGCCATTGGTCACGCACACGACCGGTATTCAGAATAAGAGGATTTCGGTACTTGCCAGGTTAGCCGGAGCTATTGGCACAGTCGCAACAAAATGAGCACGACGACTGAGTGTATAGAAATCGCCATTATCAAACATCCGTGCCTGACCAGTTAAGGCATCATGTGTCACAGGCCATTGAATCGGTACCATATCGGCATACGCACGATCATCGATTTCAGACATTGCACCAATATTAAAATCACGATCATTATTATTTTCAAAACCAGATAAGGCCGCGTGCTCTCTAAAAATATCGGCCACACTGTCGTAGTCAAAACCCTTACCAAAACCCATACGCTTAGCAACTTCGGCAATCATCCACCAATCGTCTTTAGATTCGCCCGCTGCGGGTATAAACTTTCTTTGGCGGGAAATACGCCGCTCTGAATTGGTTACGGTTCCATCTTTTTCGCCCCAAGCCGTTGCAAGTAACAATATATCGGCATAAGCCGTCGTATCGGTTTTTTCAATACAATCTGAAACAACCACTAATTCACATTTATCGAGCGCACGTTTTACCCGATTGGCATCCGGCATGCTCACAACCGGGTTGGTCGCCATAATCCAAACCGCTTTTACCTTGCCATCGTCGATGGCATTAAACAGATCAACGGCTTTAAGACCCTGCTTGTCAGGCACCAAATCGACTTGCCAAAATCGCGCGACGATATCGCGATGCTTTTCGTCTTCCAGATTCATATGAGCGGCCAGTTGATTGGCCAGCCCTCCCACTTCCCGACCCCCCATGGCATTGAGCTGACCGGTAATGGAAAATGGCCCCATTCCAGGATACCCAATGCGGCCCGTTGCCAGATGACAATTAATAATGCTGTTAACCTTGTCTGTACCGCTAGACGACTGGTTAACACCTTGCGAATAAAGGCTGACTACTTTATTGGTGGTCGCAAACAGGCGATAAAAACGAGAAACATCGGCAGCATCAAGACCGCAAGCCTGAGCGACTACTGTAATTGAGGCTGCAGATTCACGTGCAATATTCGCCGCTGCACTAAACCCTTCGGTGTGATTTTCAATGTATTCGACATTCAAATAATCTTCACTACAAAGAAAATTCAACAGTCCGTTGAAAAGCATTACATCGCTGCCAATTCGCAGTGGCAAATGTAAATCTACAATGCCACAGGTTGCTGTCTTACGCGGATCAAGAACAATAATTTTTAATTCAGGCCGTTCTTCTTTGGCTTTAACAATACGTTGGTAGAGGATGGGATAAAGTGGACCCCATAGTCAAGACAGTAATCCAAAAATATAAGATATAAAATCTTATTGTTGTAATCCTATTAATCCGTCGTTGATAAGCT
>QIKG01000288.1 GCA_003232965.1 Oceanospirillales bacterium | reverse complement strand
TCATGAAAACACGGGCGGTTGATGATTTGCGACGGCCTGTGCCGTAAAACTGTTGGGTAGCCATAGCGATTAAATATCCAGAGTCTGAGGTTGCTGGGCAGCATGCGGGTGATCTGTACCGGCATAAACTTTCAGTTTGCGGAACATAGTCCGACCCAGTGAATTTTTAGGCAACATACCTTTAACGGCTTTTTCCAGAACCCGTTCAGGGTGCTCTGCCAGCAATTTTCCAAGCGTAGTTGTCTTGAGATTGCCGATATAGCCGGTGTGATGCTGATACAGCTTATCTTTCATCTTATTGCCGGTAACAGCAATTTTTTCGGCATTAATTACAACAATGTAATCACCGGTATCTACATGTGGTGTGTAGATAGGTTTATGTTTGCCACGCAGTCGTGTAGCAATCTCAGTTGCTAACCTGCCCAAAATTTTATTCTCTGCATCCACAATGAACCAGTCGCGTTCGACTTCAAGTGGTTTTGCGCTGATAGTATTCATATCAGTAACCCAGTAATTTTCAATTAAATTGTCTGCGCACACGAATGCCGCAGTAAAGAGCGAGAATTTTACAGGGTAACGCCACTTGGTGCAAGCATGAATTGATAGTTTTTTAGGGTGATTAGCCCAACTTTAACCTTTCTACCGGAATCCCCGCCAACAAGTGTGAATCAATGATTTCATCAAGATCGCTCTCATCGATATAGGTATACCAGACTGCATCCGGATAAACCACGCACACCGGACCTTCTTCACAACGGTCCATGCATCTGGAACCATTAATTCTGAGCTTGCCGGGGCCGTTTAAACCCTTGCTTTTTATTTTATTTTTCGCGTATGCCAGCAATTCCGGAGAGCCACAATTGGCACAAGAGGGCCGCTCAGCGCCTGCTTCGCGCTGATTTATACAAATAAATAGATGTCTTTGGTAATAGCTCATAAAGTTTTATGCAAATATCGATTAATAGCACATTATAAATGAAACAATAACGACTTCCACAGGAGTATACTGGTACAGTAGATTAGACCAGCAGCGCAGAACCCTATATGCATAGACAAACATCGATTTTAGACACCTTGATTAGCGGCCTCGACCAAGCCCTGCGAATTGCCACAACCCGAGCACCGCAAGCCCCACGCCCCAACCCAGCTGGGGATATCCCCGATATTGTCCTCGATGAAGACCAGCGGCGGCATGTCGCCGGATTAATGCGCATCAATCACACCGGGGAAGTCTGCGCTCAGGCTTTGTATGCCGGCCAGGCAGCAACCGCTCGCGATCCAGCAGTACGCGACAAAATGCAAGAAGCCGCTATTGATGAAATCGACCATCTGGCCTGGTGTGAACAGCGCCTGGATGAACTTGACGATCGTCCCAGTTATTTAAATTTTTTTTGGTATTCCGGCTCTTGGGCACTGGGGATGGCTGCTGGTATTGCCGGTGATGAATGGTCTTTGGGTTTTCTGGAAGAAACCGAAAAGCAGGTGGAATCCCATCTTGATGAGCATCTCGGAAAACTACCGGTAGAAGACAAGCGTACCGAGGCAATTCTGGCACAAATGAAAATCGATGAAGCCCGACACGCCGTTATGGCAGCTGATGCCGGCGCCCGTGATTTACCGTTGCCGGTGAAGCGCCTGATGACCGCCAGTTCAAAAATTATGAAAGCGCTGGTTTATCGAATTTAACCTTTTCTATACGCCATCACCAAAGTGGATTACTGCAAACCCCCTGAATCCACCCGGGTACTTACCTAACCCAAGCAAATAGCCACACTTTAAAAACAACAGGGCAATAGCATTTTTTTTGATAAATTTGATAAACTGATGTGCGGCTAAAATTGGGGGATCAATTAATGCGAAAATACCTTTTCGCTATTTCAGTATTACTAATTACTGTTTCAACAGCATTCGCTGAAGCAACACCCGAGTTATTCTCTTTTAGCACAGTTCCTGCTACTGCAAGCCATACCCGCTCTGAGGTTACTGAGGCAAGACGAATTAATATAAATATCGGTTCGATTGCTAAAAATCAACAGTTTATCCAAGTGGCCTTGCTCGATGGAAGCCAACAACTGGCAATACGAACGGGATTTGAATATAGGGGCTCTGCAGACTTTACCTGGCGTGGACAATTCGATAGTTCAATATCAAGCACATTGGTGCTGACGGTTCATCAGGGAGCAGTCATCGGGTTTATTCAACAAAAAGAAAAAACCTATCTCATTGAAAACCTTCCGGGCGGCGGTGAAATTGATCCAGGATTTCTGGTAGAGTCTAATGGCATATTTAGTCTTTGTTATTGACCCCATTGTCGGAGCATTAGGCAACTAGAATTAAAGCTACTGCTTCCTAAAGCCTCTGAACCTCACTAAATTGATTCAAAACAGCACTTAAACCCAATTATTGGCATAATCAGGCAATGAATTGCTCTCAGTGATTTAATCCCTAGCTGCAAACATCAAGGCTAACTGCCTGCCCGGATCATCAACACGCATAAAGGCCTCGCCTACCAAAAATGCGTTAATTCCAGCATTGCTAAGTAAATCTACATCTGCCTTAGTATGTATACCTGATTCGGCAACCAGCAATTGGTTTTCCTTCAGCAATGGTAGCAGGCGGATACTGTTTTCCAGGTCGGTTTCAAAGGTATGTAAGTTGCGGTTGTTTACCCCGATCAATGGTGACCCGCTAGTCAACGCGACTTCCATTTCATCAGCATTATGAACTTCAACCAGGACATCAAGACCAATTTCAGCCGCAATCCAGTAACTGATTACTTTCAAGCGCTGCCACTATCAATAAAATAGCATCCGCACCCATCGCCCGCGCCTCAAATAGCTGATAACGGTCGATAGTAAAGTCTTTACGCAATACCGGCAGCGAAACCTGAGCACGAGCAGCAATTAAAAAATCATCATGTCCCTGAAAGAAATTCTCATCGGTGAGCACTGAAAGACAAGCCGCTCCTCCAGCTGCATAAGATCGGGCAATAGCCTGTGGATCAAAATTTTTGCGAATAAGGCCTTTACTGGGCGAGGCTTTTTTTATCTCTGCAATCACTGCCGATCGACTGCTAGCAACACTGGCTAATTGCCGATAAAACCCACGGCAGTCCGGCTGATCCGCTGCCCTGGACTTTAATCCCGACAATGGCTGACGACGCTTGCGGGAACTTACTTCATCTGCTTTATGCGCCAGAATTTTTTCCAGTACCGTTGGCATTGATGCATTCATACCTGATGACTCACGGCGATTAACTCATCCAGCTTTGCCAGGGCGGCACCGGATTTGAGCAGAGACATAGCCTCATCAACGCCGGATTCCAATGTATCCGGCAAGCCTGCCGCATACAGTGCAGCGCCGGCATTGAGACCAATAATACTGGCGGCATGTAAGGCTTGCAGACTTTCTTCGGCCCCAAGCGCCGCCCGAATTAGAGCATAAGACTCTGCAGCTCCATTCACTACCAAAGCATCAATCGGCTGGCGCGCAATGCCGTAATCTTCGGGTTGAATGGTATATTCGTGAATTTTATTATTATTCAGTTCCACTACATAAGTCGGGGCTGCCAGTGAAATTTCATCCAGTCCATCAACAGAATGAACCACTAGCACATGCTCCGACCCGAGCCGCCGCAAGACTTCAGCGACGGGCCGAGCCAAGGCACGGTCATACACACCAATCAGCTGGTTTTTAACCCCGGCCGGGTTGGTCATCGGACCTAAAATATTAAATATTGTGCGTATACCTAGTGACTTACGCGCAGAAATAGCGTGTTTCATCGCACTATGATGTGCCGGAGCAAACATAAATCCAACACCGCAATCAAGCACACATTGACTAACCTGCGCCGAGCTTAAATCCAGTTTTACACCGGCAACCTCAAGCAGGTCAGCACTACCACTGCTACTGGAAACCGAACGGTTGCCGTGTTTAGCAACACTGACGCCGGCAGCCGCTACAACGAAACAGGCTGCTGTAGAGATATTGAATAGATTGAGACCATCGCCACCGGTACCGACAATATCGACCACATACTGACCTTCAATGTGTACACCCGATGCCAACGAGCGCATAACTTTTACCGCACCCTCAATTTCATCTAGGCTTTCGCCTTTCATCCGCAAGGCAACCAGCAAGCCGCCAATTTGGGCATCATCGGCCTGACCGGTCATGATTTGCTGCATAACCGTGGTCATTTCGACTGTGGTCAGGTCATTACCGGAAATAATTTTTCCCAAAGCATCACGAAACTCCATTAGTTAAACTCCAGAAAGTTGTTAAGCAAATCGTGACCATGCTCGGTAAGTATCGACTCAGGGTGAAACTGCACACCTTCCAGTGGGTAATCTTTATGCCGAATGCCCATAATTTCCTCCCGTGAGCCATCCTGATTCAGAGTCCAAGAAGTTATTTCCAGCTCATCAGAAAGCGTATCTGGCTGGATCACCAAAGAGTGATAACGGGTGGCCGTAAACGGATTTGGAATATCTGCAAACACCCCGCCGCCATCATGATGAATTTCCGAGGTCTTGCCATGCATGATTTTATCCGCCCTGACGATGCTAGCACCAAAAGCCTGAGCAATGGCCTGATGCCCCAGACATACCCCAAATATTGGAATCTTGCCCGCAAATTCACGCACCAAATCCAAAGAAATTCCAGCTTTATCCGGAGTACATGGCCCTGGGGAAATAACAATATGCGATGGTGCTAACTCAGCAATCTGGGCAAGTTTCAGTTCATCGTTACGGCAAACTTTTACCTCCGCACCCAACTCACCCAGATATTGCACCAGATTGAAGGTAAAAGAGTCATAATTGTCGATCATTAGGATCATATTTTCTATTCACTATCGGCTTTGTAGCAGTAGAACCAAATTCAGAGCAGAATTATACCCCTAATCCTTAGATAAGCTCTGATCATTGCACACCAGGTCGATTAGCACTGACAAAAAGACAAGCGGAGATATCGTGTTACTAGCAGGTTCAGATAACTTGCTTGTGATTTTCGTTTATTTCGAATAAAATAGCTACCAGAGCAAACTATCGACGGAGTGGACACCATGACAGTCACAAACCAGCCGCCTAAATTACCTGATACCGAAGATGCGCTACTGGCGCGCGCTAGTGCAACTGAGCTAAGCCGCTTACTCGCGAATTCACCTGATACCCAGCGCGCCAGAATACACATGGATGGCACCGATCTAATTTTGCCAAGACAAGCAATTTCCTTATTGAGAGATTTACTTGCCGAAATGGCACAGGGTAATGCCATTACCATTGTACCTACACAAGCAGAGCTAACCACCCAGCAAGCGGCAAACATACTGAATGTATCTCGTCCACACCTGGTTAAACTCCTTGAAGATGGTGATATACCATTTACTAAAATTGGCACTCACAGGCGTGTGCGCTATCAAAACATCATTGACTATAAACAAGCACGCGACCAGCAAAGCCATAACAAACTAGACAAACTGACAGCACAAGCCCAAGAACATAATATGGGTTATTAATGCGTTTTATAGTTCTCTTCGATGCTTGTGTCCTTTATCCGGCACCGCTTCGTGACTTTCTCATGCGTCTTGCAACAACCGGCCTGTTCGCTGCAAAATGGTCTAATCAAATTCATGCTGAATGGACACGAAACTTGT
>QIKG01000098.1 GCA_003232965.1 Oceanospirillales bacterium | reverse complement strand
TGGTAGGAACCGTCATACAGGGTGACTTTTACATCTACTACGGGGTAACCCGCAAGTACACCACTGGTCATCTGTTCCTTAATACCTTTGTTGACTGCGCTAATATATTCGCGCGGTACAACACCGCCAACAACTTCGTTGACGAATTCATAACCATTACCTTCGCCATTCGGCTCCAACTTCAAGCGTACATGGCCATACTGACCACGACCGCCGGACTGGCGTACAAACCTGCCTTCCGCCTGTACCGTTTTGCGAATCGTTTCACGATACGCAACCTGCGGCTTGCCGATATTGGCCTCTACTCCGAACTCGCGCCGCATGCGGTCAACGATAATGTCCAGGTGTAGCTCACCCATACCGGAAATAATTGTTTGTCCGGTCTCTTCATCTGTTTTAACCCGGAAAGACGGATCTTCCTGAGCCAGCTTGGATAAAGCAACTCCCATTTTTTCCTGGTCGCTTTTGGTGCGCGGCTCAACCGCAATTGCGATTACCGGCTCCGGAAACTCCATTCGTTCCAGGGTGATCACTTCTTTCAGATCACATAATGTTTCACCGGTGGTAACATCTTTAAGTCCCACCGCGGCAGCTATATCGCCTGCCAGTACTTCTTTAATCTCTTCACGAGAATTCGAATGCATCTGTAAGATCCGCCCAAATCGCTCTTTCTTACCTTTAACCGAGTTTAGTACGGTATCACCTGATTTTAATGATCCCGAGTAAACCCGGAAAAATGTCAGGGTACCGACAAAAGGGTCGGTTGCAATCTTGAATGCCAATGCCGAAAAAGGCGCATCGTCATCTGCAGCACGGTTACCCGGCTCGCCATTTTCAAGCACACCTTCAATGGCTTTTACATCTGTTGGTGAGGGCATAAACTCAACTATATAGTCGAGCAGTGCCTGCACACCTTTGTTCTTAAATGCCGAACCACAACAAACCGGCACTAGGGTGTTAGCAATAGTCCCGGCGCGTAACCCAGCGAGTATATCTGCTTCGCTGAGATCACCATCTTCCAGGTACTTCTCCATCACTTCATCTGACGCTTCGGCTGCAGCTTCAAGCATAATTTCGCGTGCTTGTTGCGCCTGCTCTAGCAAGTCAGCTGGTATTTCACGGGCTTCATATGTAACGCCCATGTCGTCCGGATTCCAGTAAACCGCTTTCATCCGTAGGAGATCTATAACACCTTCAAAACTCTCTTCCGCACCTACCGGAATCTGCACCGGTATTGCGTTCGCACCCAGGCGCTCACGAACCTGTTCTACTACACGCATAAAATCTGCGCCGGTACGATCCATTTTATTAACGAATGCCATCCTAGGCACTTCGTAACGAGTAGCTTGCCGCCAGACCGTTTCCGACTGCGGCTCTACTCCACCAACGGCGCAGAATACTGCTACTGCACCATCAAGAACTCTTAATGAGCGCTCGACTTCAATGGTGAAATCTACATGCCCCGGCGTATCAATAATATTAATACGGTGCTCGGGGTATTGCTTATCCATGCCGCTCCAGAAACAGGTTGTTGCAGCCGAGGTAATGGTTATACCGCGTTCTTGCTCCTGCTCCATCCAATCCATGGTGGCAGCACCATCGTGAACCTCTCCAATCTTGTGCGAGACCCCGGTATAGAACAATATGCGTTCTGTGGTGGTGGTCTTGCCTGCATCAATGTGGGCCATAATGCCTACATTACGATACTGACTAATTGGCGTTTTTCGGGCCACTTTTAATTCTCTAACTTCCTTGTTACCAGCGGTAATGTGCGAATGCCTTATTCGCTTCAGCCATCCTGTGCGTATCTTCGCGCTTTTTAACCGCTGCACCGCGCTGTTCAAACGCATCCAGTAACTCGCCAGCCAACTTGGCAGGCATATTCTTTTCGCCACGCTTGCGCGCCGCATCAATAGCCCAACGCATTGCCAGTGTTTGGCGACGCTTAGGACGAACCTCGATAGGCACCTGGTATGTTGCACCACCCACACGACGGGATTTTACTTCCACCATCGGGCTGATGTTCTCCAGCGCTTTATCGACAACCTCTAAAGGTTCAGTTCCTTTTTGACGCTCAATAATCGTGTCGATCGCACCGTAAACGATACGCTCAGCCACGGATTTTTTACCATCCATCATGACCATGTTGATAAATTTGGCAATCGTATCGCTGCCATACTTAGGATCAGGCAGGATGTCGCGTGTAAAATTTGAATGCTTTCTGGACATTTCTAATTAACCGTTAATAAAATTATTTTTTAGGACGCTTAGTGCCGTATTTAGAACGGCCCTGGCGACGATCGGCAACGCCGGCGGTATCCAGACTGCCACGAACTACATGGTAGCGAACACCGGGTAAATCTTTAACACGACCACCGCGGATAAGTACCACCGAGTGCTCCTGTAAATTGTGACCTTCACCACCGATGTAGCTGGTTACTTCGTAACCATTGGTCAAGCGCACACGCGCGACCTTACGCAAAGCCGAGTTAGGCTTTTTCGGTGTAGTGGTATATACACGGGTACATACACCGCGACGTTGCGGACAGCTTTCCAGCGCCGGAACATTGCTTTTATAAGCCTTTGGCTTACGCGGTTTACGCACTAATTGATTGATCGTGGCCATACTTTTCTAACCCTCAAAAAAACAAACGACAGCCCGAATTTAATACCCGGCCCGCCGAAGAGCGGAAATATTACAGTGATACGCACAAACTGTCAAGCACCCACAACCCCCTCTTACGGGATTCCAGGTGCTTGTCGAAACTCCGGCCCACGCGCCGGCTACATCGGATTTCGGTATACCGGCATTGTGGCCGGGCCGTCAATATTCGTGCCTTAAATCTAAATCACTGGTATATAAACTAAAATTCCAGTTATTACCTCGCTATTAAAAGCC
>QIKG01000109.1 GCA_003232965.1 Oceanospirillales bacterium | reverse complement strand
AAACGCCCAATTAAATGTGGGTAGGGAATAAAACCATTATTTAAGGCAATAGTTAAGACTGGGATATGTGATTTCTGAGGATTAGAAAATCCTTTTTTGATTGGTTTTGGTGGCAACCTCGGCATGCAATGAAAAGCCGACTATTTTACCAATGGAGCTTGCGAACAGATTGCCTGAGCCAACTTCGGCAATCTGGTAACAGTTCTGCGGCCAAATTATTTGAGCTATTTGATGCCTGTACTCAAGTTTTTGCTCAAGTTTAAGATTTAGCAAAGCAAGCCGGAGCTATTGCTATGGGTTTGTTTTTTTAAACACTGACATATACCAGGCCTGCGCTCAATCACCCCACTTTTGAGTCAATTGACTCACTATCCTGTCAGAAGCCTTCAACTTTTACTCGTGGCAAAAACGGGAATTGTTCTAAAATGTGCCTGTCCTGTATTGCGTTACCTGTCCTGTATTGCCCTGTATTATTGCCTGTATTGCGGTATTGCGGTATTGCGGTATTGCGGTATTGCGGTATTGCGGTATTGCGGTAACATTCAGACTGCTAAATGTGCCTTGAACCGTATCAACTAGGGCACTCATATCTACCAGTGCGCTGTATTGAGTTTCTCCAAGGCTACAGTCGCCC
Source organism: Oceanospirillales bacterium (assembly GCA_003232965.1). GTDB lineage: Bacteria > Pseudomonadota > Gammaproteobacteria > Xanthomonadales > SZUA-36 > SZUA-51. The sequence goes on along the minus strand of QIKG01000109.1, from coordinate 3,576 downwards.
AAACTACTATCTCTGGGTGCGAACTCAATCAGCACAGAGCTACCACTGTAACTACTTACAATAGGTTTTTGGTTGCCTGGATGACAATCACTGGGCCAGAACCCCTCAATCTCAATCAGGTATGGTTCGGCCCCAGGCAAGAATGGATGCAAAGTAACATCGGCCTTGGTAATGTCAGCCGCACTGTTTGTCGCGAAAAGACCTAAAAGTAAAATCAGGTATAGAAACCTCATAACAAAACCCTCGTTTAGATATATATTATGCCCTAAAACAGGTTTTTAAATATAAATTTAGGGTGTAAGCAGTTAATAAACAATACTCTTATCCAACCGCCCTAGAATAAAGCATCATGCGGAACATTAGGATTCAGTAGATTGAATAGAGGCCGCATATTCTAGCATATTCTAACAGTTCGGCTTCAAGTGCATCGACTTCAGCAGAAATTTTATCAGCAAAATCGCCTGGTGTTTCACAAATGATAAAACGGACATTGCCAAAGGATTCGTCGGGGACTTGTTCTCTAATTGCAATCACAAAGTCAGCGACCAATTTCTTAAAACGATGGCGCGCCCATTTAAGATTTTGCAACTGCCCCACAGGGGTGTTGGCCTCCAGTTCGATAATCTTGCTGAGTGAGCGCAAGGTTGTGGGTATATCAACATACAGCGGTATTGGCATCGGTGAATTCTTGCGACTGACTAGAAAACTATGCCGCGCAAACCTTTCATCAGCGCGTGTTTCTTCCAAAACAAATCCCTTGTTTTTGAGAAAAGCCTTGAAGATATCCCAATAGTCATCTGGATTTTCTATTAGGCCATAGGATGGCATGATCAGCAGTATTCGAAAGTGACTCTGGGTTTGATAGCAATAGCGTATCAATCGACTAAGAAAGTTTTGGCAATAACCAAAAGCCAAAGTAACAATTGCAATACGCCGCATACCCGGTATTTTGAAAACATAAATTATCGCACCGGAAATCATTGCTGCTGCAAACGAAAGAAAAACGCCCACGATGGTATCGTTAGCAGCAAAACTACCGAATTCCTTAAATAGAGGGCTAAAATAGGACCCGCTGACCCAGTTGCGGATAGCCAATGCTGTATCCGACTGGTTCTGGGTGTCAACGTAAAGCGAGGCAAGCAAGACAAATAGAAAAAACCCAGATGACAGCACCAGTATGATTACCCAAAAAGTTTGGGAGTTTTTAATTCGATGTAGCATATAGTTCCCACGAATGCATGCTCAAAAATAAGCATCAATTTTAACAAAGTATTATACGCGAAACAGGCGGTTAAATAATTGGGCAGGTGAGACCCTGAGTAATATGAGGTAAGCCCAATTCCCACCTGTCGTATAAATGTCGTAAAATAGTCTTTATATTTTTTATTACCATTTGGTACGAGGAGTAAACCATCTCAAGATTGCAGCAAGGCGTTGCAATACACACGCGGCGCCTCCTGCAATTGTGAGTTTCACCAGATGATAGGGTAATCCCCTATTTTTTTGCTCCTATTTCCCAATGCTTTTAAATTTTAGTGTTGTAAATATATAGCACTAGGTGCTATGATATGGTCCAATATTTAACATCAATCTGTACTGTATACGAGGGTGTGAGTGAGTAGGTTTATGCTTATGGTATAAGAATGCGTGTTTATAAAAACAAATGGTTTCATAAGTGGTCGGCCAAGGAAGGGCTAAGCGATGCGGCTTTACTGGTAGCAGTAGAAGAGATGGAAAATGGTCTGATTGAAGCAAGCTTAGGCAAATATGTAGTCAAGAAACGGGTTTCATTGCCTGGTCGCGGAAAACGCGGTGGCGCACGTACTTTAGTTGCGTACAAGCAAGGTAATAAAGCATTCTTTGTTTATGCTTTTGCTAAGAATCAGCGCACTAACATAAACGACAAGGAACTCAGGGCGCTGAAACTATTGGCAACCCAGTTACTAGGGTATACAAATACCAAGTTGATCAAAGCGGTCAAAATGGGCGCACTAATCGAGGTAAATAAAGATGACTGATAAGATTTTACAAGTAATGCATGAAACTGCTAAGGGGCTGCATAAGACTGGGGCTTTGGATACCATGACTATGCGCGAGTTTGATGCCTTGTGTCTGCCACCAGTGAAGAGCTATACACCCAAACAGATAAAACACATACGCACACGCCATAAAGCCAGCCAACCCGTGTTTGCGGCCTTCTTGAATTTGAGCCCATCGACCGTGCAGAAATGGGAACAAGGCCAGAAGAAACCAAATGGTCCTTCATTAAAGTTATTAAACTTGGTAGATGTACACGGTCTTGAAGCGCTTATATAAAACAGTCCGTGAAATAAAATTAAGATTGTTTTGAAAACCTACTTATTAGAGTAATTGGGGTTTACTTAGGCTCAACTTATTATGCACTGACTGCCAAACAAGGGCATGCAATAGCTCAGCACAACTTGGGGGTGATGTATGACAGTGGGTCGGGTGTACCTCAGGACTCTAAGGCTGCGGTTGAGTGGTATAGGCTTGCTGCTGAACAGGGGTATGCAGATGATCAGAACTGAACATCTACCAGTTCAACAGATAGTGTTAATCAGCGACTAAAACAGTTTTTCAAGACGCAACTGGGTGATTTTATTTTGCTCAGCGGCAGCTATAGCTAGCTCGGTTTGGGTTTCATTTTTCAGTCGCCGTTTGAGTAATTCCAACATTTGTGTGGCTGATTTTCCGGTCGCACAAACGATAAATATATAGCCGAATTTCTGCAGATATACCTGGTTACCATGGTGTAACGCCTGCAGAACTTCTGTTGATGCTTGATTAGCGCCTTGTTGTTCGTCGCTTGCCCAGCCGGCCGTATTGGCGAATTTTTCTTTTAATGTTTCAAGATTACCGATTTGCGGGTGTTGGGAAAAGGCCTCAAGATAGTCCTGCTTGCCTAACTCACTCCAGACTGTACCACTTAGCTTGTAAAGACTATCCTCAGTGAGGTAGGGTCGCCCGGCAAGCATTGCGGTAACCCAACGCTGGCTACCACAGCATTTTTTTAGCTCGCAGGCTAGTGTTTTTTCGGGCAGCGAATTGAGTTGTTGTAGGTTCATTTTTATTATTCAGCCAGCACGCCGTTGACCCGTAAACGGCTAATGCCACCGTCGGGAAAGATATTTAAGCGTAAATGGGTGATGGGTTTAGTAGGTCGGCAGATAACTTCACTTCGGGCATAAATTCAAACCATTGGAGATTCTCAAGTTGGTCATCGCTTGCATCGGGCGCGTACACAGCTTCCAGAGAGCAGCGATCCGGATAATTGCCTTTGAAGTGACAGGTATCAATTTCAACAGAAGAAACTATTCCGGGTTTTCCAAGCTTTAATATGCTCCAGTCGTGGCCCGGGCCGCGGCGGCGTTTGGTTTCCCAGCCATCACCCATGTTTACCCCCCGCCCCGGCATGATTAAATTGTCTTTGGAACTGAAAAACATATCATTACAGCTAATCACCCGCCCACCGTTTTCTACGGCGACTAAATCCAGAGTATGCCCGGCTGTAATCTGGCTCCAGTCGGGTTTGACTTCCCCGTAAATTTTTAACCT
>QIKG01000175.1 GCA_003232965.1 Oceanospirillales bacterium | reverse complement strand
ATGATAATTATCCTGACACCTGCAGTCACTGGATCTGGCGATGCAGCTGGCGCCTTTTATACTCGCTTGATGCTATTTATCGTCATCGCTTTTTATGGCACAATTTCAGTAGCCGTCTTCGATGCATTTTGGCCCCAGCCAGCCGTGCCAAATCATTCCAATCAAAATCTTAATATTCAACCAGAAAAGACATAAACATGCCCTTAATCAAGTTAAACAGACAACTAACCCATGTTGCCAAATCTTCCTACCTCCTGCTGACTCTTCTACTTTGCGGTTTATTCCTGACTGGACCTGTGTTTGCGGCAGAAGAGAATGTCGATATATCAGCGACTCTAGAAAAGGATATAGCCGAGGACTCCGCTTTCAAAGACAACCTCGGGCGGGATACCCCACGAAGCAGTTTCACCGGCTTTCTCAGACTTACCGAAAAGTTTGATTATAAAACAGCGGCTAATTTTCTAGACCTGCGCAACCTACCCCTCGGCGTAAGTAAATTGGGCGGAGAAGAGTTGGCCCGGCAACTGGATTTTGTGATTAAACGGGGGATGGAAATTGATGTTCAGCAACTCAGCCGAAAAACCGCCGGTCAGGTTGTTGATGGTTTACCAGACTACCGCGACGAACTTGGTCGCATAGTTACCGATGAAGGCGAACAGGTTTTATTGCTGCAACGCGTGCCGGGCATTGATGATAACTATATTTGGAAAGTCGCTAATGTCAGCATAGCGCATATACCTACACTTTATGATTTCTTCAGCTATCCGGACTGGGTTGAAAAAATCCGTACGCATATACCCGAAGATGTCGGCTTTCTAGGCGTGGAGTTGTTCAAGTGGGTCATCGTTATCGGTATTACCCTGGTAGCAATACCGGTGTTTTGGTTAATTGGTTTGCTGCTGAGCTTACTACTTACCCGTGAACAATCGCCCATTCGGCCTGCTGTGCGCAAATTATTCACCTGGCCACTCATCCTGCTAGCGGTTGCGGTTATCTCAGGTCAGATGCTGAAAGCACTAGGTCTGGGAGCCACTGCCCAGGCGATTATCGAATCAAAATCCGTTATGACGATTATCGTTGTATGGATACTGTTCTCGTTAATCGACCTTGCCCGTGAAAAACGACGCGCAAACTTCATCGCCATGGGGCGAACCGATGCCGCAATCCTCGGGCGCCCGATGGCAAACGCCCTAAAGTTAATAGTCGTTCTCGTAGCCTTGTTATTATGGTTGCATAATACCGGAATTGATATCACAACTTTACTCGCCGGACTCGGTATCGGTGGCATCGCATTGGCACTGGCGATGCAGAAACCCATAGAAGACCTGCTGGGTGCAGTGTCAATATATTCACAGCAACCCATCATTACCGGCGACCTGTGCAAGTATGGCAATGTGCTTGGGAAAATTGAAGAAATCGGTCTACGCACCACCCGTATCCGTACCCTTAACAACACCCTAGTATCGATTCCCAATTGCATCATTGCCCACGGTGCGATTGAAAATTATTCTGCCCGAGAGAAAATGCTCTACCACCCGGAATTACCCTTACGCTACGATACCAGCGGCGAGCAAATGCGCCAGATTATTCAGAACATCGACAAACTGGCGCGCGCACATGAACAAGTTATCGAGAAATCCGTGCGCATTCGTTTTACAGCATTTGCCCCAAATTCCATGACTATTAAAGCTCGAATTTATGTCGATACTTCAGATTTCAGTATTTATTTAAGTGTAGTAGATGATCTGAACATGGGTATTATGGAAATCGTCCAGAATGCCGGTGCTCACTTTGCTCAGGGTGCGCAGACAATAATGCTAGAAAACTCAGAGCCACAAAATGTCTGAATAAAAACTCGGCTTTTCACGCGTGGGCATAAATGCCCACCCTACCCCGCATGATTTCTCGTATCGAAACCACAAACATTCAACAAGCAGATGCGGTATGCCGGTATTTTTACACGCGCATTATCTCCCGCAGGGTGGGCATTTATGCCCACGTAATGACTTCAGCTGTTACACTTCTTGTTAAATAATAATTCGAAAATAAATTCAGGAGATACAAATGCGCGGACTGATGATGGACACCCAGCTTACGATTACCGGCATCATGCGGCATGCGGAGTTAAATTACCCGGATACCGAAGTCGTTTCTGTCACTGCAGATAATCCACTCCATCGCTACACTTATAAAGACTGGTTCAGGCGCAGTCGGCAGCTCGCCAATGCCCTGCAAAAACTGGGTGCTGTTGAAGGTGACTGCATAGCCACTTTGGCATGGAACGACTACCGCCATCTTGAGTTGTATTACGCCACTTCCTGTAGCGGCATGGTCTGCCACACCATTAACCCGCGCTTGTTCCCTGAGCAAGTGACCTACATTGTGAATCATGCAGAAGATAAATTTGTTTTTGTAGACCTGCTGGTTTATAAATTAATGGAAGCGCTACATCCAAATTTACCCAGCGTTAAGGGTTATATCATTTTAACTGATGCCGAACATATGCCGGAAACCAGCCTGCCAAATGTGTACTGCTATGAAGACTTAATAGCCGCAGAATCCGACCAGTTTGAATGGCCGGAACTGGAGGAAAATACCGCCTGTGTTCTCTGTTATACCTCTGGAACCACCGGCAATCCTAAAGGCGTGCTTTATAGTCATCGTTCAGCCGTCTTACATGCCATAGCTGGCTCCCTTCCGAGTGTCTTGAATCTGAAAACTACAGATGTGTTATTACCCATCGTACCGATGTTCCATGTCAATGCATGGGGGATTCCTTATGCCGCACCCATCAGTGGTTGCAAGTTGGTAATGCCCGGCCCGAAAATGGCTGATGGCGAGACTCTGCATTTTTTACTTAACAGTGAAGGGGTTACTTTCTCTGCAGGAGTACCCACAGTTTGGCT
>QIKG01000050.1 GCA_003232965.1 Oceanospirillales bacterium | reverse complement strand
TCACACCTGGGTAAGCCCCGATCATCGCGGTGAAGGCCTTGCCCAAGATTTATATCGGCATATGATTGACTATGCGCGCAAGAACAATCTCGAGGTCATACCCAGTTGCTCCTTTGTCCGTAAAATGTTTACGGATAACCCGGCTGACTTAGACCTGCTGGCCTGACAGTGATCAGCCCGTTAATGGCTGGAGTACCCTACTGCTGACTAACACCATCAAATAAAGCACAAACATAAACGCGCACAGCCCCAGCGTGCCACCAGCTATAGTTATGACATCACGAAACTTCCCGGGTAAGCTAAAAGCCTTCCATACTGACACGGGTGTCCGATAATAATTACCGTTCGGGGGGAATAGTTTTATGGTTTTCATGCTCTGCTCCTTAGCTATGGAGCTATAAGAACACGGATAAGAACACGGGGGCTTCTCAAAACATGAGAACCTTGGCAACCCCTAAACCGAAATCTACGGGACTTGATTGGGAAAGGTAGGGTGGGCATTTATGCCCACGCGTATGAAGTAGATACTACTTGCGACGGCTGGTTGCTCTTGTTAGCTTTCACGCGTGGGCATAAATGCCCACCCTACGATCAGCGCTATATTGATCTGTTATGGCGGGGTGTTTGGGGGGTCAGTTTGAGCCTACCCTATTGTTTTCCCCAGCATTCGGGAAATTCATATTTTCCATTCAGCAAGCCCTTTAGTCGCATGTCAATTCGCAAGTGCTAGCGACTAGAGCAACACAGGCTGCATCAAAGGAGTCAGTACAGCAGGTAGCGTCAATATTGCATGTTTTAGTAACACAGGTATGGCAATCATTGGGCATGGGGTCTGGGCTAATTTCGCACAAACTCAGGCCACAGGTTTTCAGGGTCATTGTTGAACCGAGCTCAATGGTGAAGTTGCTTTGAATATCTACGGCCCAACCACTTGATAAGGTAAGGTTTGCACCATTAGTGAGTGTGAATGATGGGTCAATAGATAACAACTCACAGGCTTCGTGGGTCACATCGTAAATACCATTCTACCATTCGGGACAGACACCACATACAGAACGACTGGGGTTATGTAGTGGCATAGTTATTTTGGCCTCCTCATAAACTTCGCACATTCGGCCGCTAGGGTTCATCGCATTCATACCCCCTTCATCAGTTTCAAGGGTAGCCCATAAGCGATCAGCCATTGATGTTTTGATAGCCGCTGAGTATACCTTTTCTGCCTTTAGATGAAAGCGATTAATATCACCTAAGATTGACTGGCTCTCCGGGAGATTACATATAAAGCAACTAATGCTAGCAAAGCAGGCCCTGCCTGCAGGAGGGCACCCATGTAGGCGGTTGATGACAAAGCCAGTATCAATCCGGCACCCAGCGCGAACAAATTGGTATAACAGATCAGGGTTTTCCCAACCACCGCATTGCCTTTCTTCAACAAAATAAGCCCTGCAATGGCACCCAGAGCAATAAACAAATTGTAGAATCCCTGATTGAAAAACAAACCTTCTAAAATTTTAGCGTGTTGCAACAGGCTAATACCTTCAGGTGTAACCATACCTGAAACGATATTTTCGTACACCACGGGTTTCATCCAAAAAATGCTTTCCCACAAAAAAGCCACAAGATGGAAAAGAATCGTAATGCTGGTAAATAGATAAACAAGTAGAACCATGATTTCTCACCTTATAGAATTTGAGTTCAGGTTAGCATTGGTATGTAGAATATTAGAGCTATCCATTCTAAAAAACATAAAGGAACAGCTGAGCCACTAGCATAGTTCTGAACCAAGAGATGTTATTTTATCACCGCTAAACTCAGTTATACAAACTTGCCGCTTTCTGTAATGCATCCATTATCTGTTGCCTCAGTGACTCCGGCGACAGGACTTCAACTTCATCCCCGTATTTAAGGATATCCATTAGCAGTTCCCCGCTGTGACTAAAGGGCACCTCTAACAAATAACTGCCATCGGCGTTAAACTCACCATGCTGATCGGGGTGCCATTGTTCATCGGCAACCCAACGCGCGCGCTCCGGGGTAAAACGTAGTTTTGCGGTGTTATTGACCGGACCGGAAAATATTCCGTAAGATTGGTCGTAATACAACTTCACTTCAGCCAGTGGAAGCTCGCGGGCATCCTCGTCCAACACCAGCTGTTGCTGAATCCGTTCTAGAGAAAAACTGCGCAGGGCTTTGCGCTGATGACACCAGGCATCCAGATACCAGCTGTTACGATAATTGGTAAGTCGCTGCGGCGAAATCGTCCGTTCCGACTGCTGATCGGTGCCTCGGGTATGGTATTGGATGCGCAATTTTTTGCGTGACATCAATGCACCCAAAATTGCCTGAAACATGCGTTCGGGCACGACCCTACCGGCGGCACTCTGCATATTGATCCGGCTTGACTGACCTTCTTTCTCAACCCCTTTGGTTTGCAGCAGGCTGGATATCCGAGTTTGGATATTACCCAGCTCCTCCTCCAGCAAGCCCGGCTGCACATTGCCGAGCACCTCGCGAGCAGTCAGCAGCGCCTGAAGTTCTTCAGGGCTGATCCAGATACCGGGCAATTCGAATTTCCCGGCCAGGTTTCGATCGTAATAATATCCATGCTCATTGTTCTCAATCGGCGCTTGCAATGTATCCCGTAGTTCATTGATCAAGCGGTACAGGGTAGCCTGAGAACAGCCGAGCTCCTCCATCAACCGTTGTCGCGGCATAGGTGCGCGTGCCTGACTGAGAATATCTCTGAGGTGATAAAGGCGTTCCAATTTTGACATTATTTTATCCGTGCCCTAAGTATTGCCCAATTGTAACCCGATCCTGCCCTTCGAGATCTTGCAGTGTTTCGATATTGTCCATGCCAGCCGCCAGTAACATACATTGAACCTGATCCGCCTGATCAAAGCCATGCTCAAATAAAAGCCAGCCCCCCGGCAACAGGTAATCCCCAGCCTGAGCAGAAATCTGCCGGAATGAGGCGAGCCCATCCGCACCTGGGGTTAGAGCCAACTCGGGTTCAAAGCGAATATTACCTGAGGTCAGATGCGGATCGGCAGCGGCAATATAAGGTGGATTGGAGACCACTGCGTGGAATTTCCCCTGTAGTGCTGACAGCCATTCACCTTGCCGCAAGATGACATTTTCCAGATGGTGAGCCTGGCGGTTTTCTTCGGCCACTTTGAGTGCCTCAGCACTGATGTCAGTGGCGGTAATTTGCAGCGCCAGGGCAATGGCGCCGCTACCGGTTCCCAAGTCGGCTACCCGACAGCTCTCAGTGGAATCCAGCTTTGCTAGAGTTAACTCGACCAAAAGCTCGGTTTCAGGGCGGGGAATCAGGGTTGCCGCGTTTACTTTCAATACCAAAGACCAAAACTCCTGCCGTCCAAGCAGATAGGCAACCGGCTCCCCATCCAGCCTGCGTTGCAGTAATTGCTGAAAATCCTCAAGCTGCGCCCAACTGGGTTCTGCATTAGGGTCGGAATAAAAAAATGATCGGCCGACCTGCATGACCTCTGCTAACAATAGTTCGGCATCGAGTGTAGAAGCGGATAAATTGCCAGAAGAGTTGCTAACAGGCTCAACCTGCAGGC
>QIKG01000042.1 GCA_003232965.1 Oceanospirillales bacterium | reverse complement strand
GCCTGAGGTAATAGCGGTTGATGTTGATGAGTCACAGTTTGTGGCTGAGCCCTGGCAGGATTATGTTGTCCGCATAGCGCTGAAAAAAGCCCGGGCGGGTGCGCGCTTGAGTACCGCCGGAGTGCCGGTTCTCGGTGCTGATACTTCAGTGATAGTAGATGACAAGGTTTTGGGTAAGCCGGAGTCTTACGCGGCGGCTGAAAAAATGTTGAAGCTGCTGTCAGCTCGCAGCCACCAGGTGGCAACGGCTGTTGTGCTGGTTTTGCCAGGGGGTGAGTACTTGCAGGCCATGAGTGTCAGTCAGGTTAGTTTTGCCCTTATACCGACCGATTTTATCTGCAGCTACTGTGCCAGCGGTGATGCCATGGACAAAGCCGGCGCTTACGCAGTCCAAGGACAACCCGCTGCCTTTATAGAACGCTTGGAAGGTAGTTACTCCGGGGTCATGGGGCTGCCCTTGTATGAAACCGCGAGTTTGCTTCGGCAAGCCGGTGTCGCATGGTACGATGCGCTGAGTGATAGTGACAATGACGCTTTTTCAAGCTTAACTAATTGACTATAGCCAATCCGGGTTTTATTTATTCGGTGGTAAACGAGAATTATATAAACAGTTATGAGTGATGAGATATTAATCAATGTAACCCCCAGTGAAGCCAGAGTTGCGCTAGTTGAAAATGGCTTGTTACAAGAAGTTTACTTAGAACGGGTGTCGCAAGACAGCTATTTGGGGAATATTTACAAAGGTAAAGTTTCCCGGGTGTTACCGGGGATGCAGGCCGCATTTATCGAGATTGGTCTATCGCGAACGGCTTTTTTACATGTTTCAGATATCGTCCGTAAGAGTCCGGAAATTGAAGAAACCACCGATGCAGCAGAGGAAACACCGGAGCCGCAAATTTCAGATCTGGTTCGAGATGGTGAAGAAGTCGTTGTTCAGGTTATCAAAGACCCGCTTGGTACCAAAGGCGCACGACTGACTACCAACCTGTCAATCCCCTCGCGTTATCTGGTGTTTTTGCCGGGTACTCAATCTATCGGCGTGTCGGTAAGAATTGACGAAGAAGATGAACGAGATCGCCTGCGTTCGATGATGCTCGACCTTTGCGGTAGTGAACATGAGCACGGTTATATTGTGCGCACCAATGCCGATGGTGTCGAAGCCCACGCATTAGCTACCGATAAAGTTTTCCTCGGGCGATTGTGGCAGGATATTCAAGAGCGTATTCGACAGGCGACGCCGGGAGATTGTGTTTATGATGATCTTTCCTTGCCGGTGCGCGCCATGCGGGACTTAATGCATGTAGATATCGAAAAAGTTAGGATCGATGACCTGAAAGTAACAAATCAGGTGCGCCGCTTTACCCATCGTTTCATCCCTGACTGGCTGGATCGGGTAGAGTTTTATTCCAATGAAAGACCCATCTTCGATCTCTATGGGGTAGAAGATGAATTAGAACGGGCATTGGTCAGCACGGTTTCGCTCAAGTCGGGAGGCTATTTGGTGATTGACCAGACTGAAGCCATGACCACCATTGATGTCAATACGGGCTCTTATACCGGCCACCGTAACCTTGAAGAAACAGTTTATAAAACCAACCTTGAAGCAACTGAAGCGACTGCCAGACAGTTACGACTGCGCAATTTGGGCGGGATTATCATTGTAGATTTCATCGATATGCTTACCGAGCAACACCGAGATATGGTTCTGGCAACCCTAAAGCGCGCGCTGTCACGGGATAATGCCAAGTTTACGGTTTCCGATATTACCCCTCTTGGGCTGGTGGAAATGACCCGCAAACGCACCATCGAAAGCCTTGAACACAGGCTTTGCGTGCCTTGTCCAACTTGTGAGGGTCGGGGTGTGATCAAGTCAGCTGAAACGGTCAGCCTGGAAATTATCCGTGAAATCATGCGCTCAGGCCGGCAGTTTGAGGCCAGCAAAATCATGGTGATGGCATCATCCGCCGTTGTTGATGTCATTCTTGACGAGCAATCAACCACAGTTGCCGATCTTGAAGAAATTCTGGGCAAGAGCATACATTTTCAACGTGAAGACCAGTATGGTCAAGAAACCTACGATGTAGTTTTGCTCTAAAACTGCATTCAGCGCCTGATGAAGTCCCGATGAAACCCCTCTATCGTCTATATCGCCGTAGTCTGTCCATTTTTTGGACAGCCGCAACCATTGTTCTGGTGTTGTTGGCGACGCTGGCTGGTTTGGCAGAGTTATTACTACCCTACACTGATAAATATCAAGATGAGATAGAAACCCAACTCAGTGAATTGGTCGGTCAACCGGTTCATTTCGACTCGATTAGCGGCAGCTGGGATGTCACCGGCCCGCAATTTATCCTAACTAATTTGGGGGTGTTTCCTCAATCTGCTCAAGCCTCAAAACCGGTGCTGTTGATCAATCAGGCAAGGGTGAAGTTTTCATTACTGGATTATTTACGGCCAAATCGTCCGTTTGCCCGCTTTGAGGTTGTCGGTGCTGAGCTGGAACTACTTCGGGACCAGCGCGGGGTGCTTAAAATATCCGGACTGCAGTCAGAAAAGCCGATGGAATTCAGCAAGGCTCTTGAGCTGTTATCCGCAGTTGAGGAAATTCACCTCAATGATACCCGCCTGGCGATTGTTGATGAAATCAGCGGTTTTAGGGATAAGCTGACCGCTAGTAGTATAGAAATTCAGTATCGGGATAAGGTTTTTCTGGCCCGCTGGCAAGCCGTACTTGGCGAAAAATTAGAACAGTCCGGCTTATTTCCTGCCGAGGCTAAAGCAGATAAAGTTGATGGGCGCTTAAGCCTGCGCTTGAATCAAAGTAAACCGCAGTCATTGAGGGTTTGGGCGAAGTCTTCCATTAATAATCCTGGGCAACTGCTGACTTTACTGCCTGAAGAATGGCGCAATACAGCCAGTGGC
>QIKG01000036.1 GCA_003232965.1 Oceanospirillales bacterium | reverse complement strand
GATAAACGCTTACTAATGATCGGCTCGCATAACCTCGACCCGCGTTCGGAAGGGTTTAACACTGAAAACGGAGTGTTTATTCAAGATAAAGCCATGGCATTGCAATTGCACCAATACATGCTCAGGGATATCTCCGGCGCCAACAGCTGGGTGGTAGCAGCACGCGATAACTTAACCCCAGTCATCTCTGATATCGGGGGTGTATTTGAAGACATTTCCGCTACCCTGCCAATATTTGATATCTGGCCGTTTTCCTATACCACCACTTGGAAAATCCGGCCGGGAGCTAAAGATGTTAGTCCGTTGGATCCCGCTTTTTATGATAACTACTACTCGGTTGGCAGGTTCCCGGAAGTAGAAATGACACGCCGACAAATTTTGACATTGGCAGTCGGTTCGTTTTTCGGATTTCTAGGGCCTATTATGTAACTACCTCTAAAATTTCACCAGAATATTCAACTTATTTGCGTTTTAGCAGCGGCACGATAGCAAATACAGCCGCTAGCAATCCCAACACTGAAAAATTAGCGAATGTCCAGGGACCCGTCTCCATTGCCAAAAATACCGCCGATACTACCGCAAGGCTGGCAGATAAAAGATAGTGCCGATTACGCCTGCTTTCCTTTTCAAAGGTTTCTTTCAATGCCTGTAATTCCTGGGACTCCACCCGGTGACGGAGTTCGCCTCGGGTTGCCATATTCAAGTAGTCGTGGATTAGCCCCGGCATTTCTGGTGCTTTAGACAGCCAGGTAGGTAGTCGTTCCCGTAGTTCTGTAATGGTGTGGTCAAGGCCGTATTTTTCCCGCATAATCGACTCAAGCTCAGGCTTGGCTACCGCCCATATATCCAGATCGGGATACAGTTGCCGACCCAGCCCTTCAATATTGAGCATAGTTTTCTGCAGCATAATCAACTGTGGCTGAACGGTTAACTGAAAACGCCTGGCAACCCGGAATAAACTTAGCAGCATATGGCCGAAGGAAATTTCGTTTAGTGGTCGTGAGAAACTAGACTCGCCCACTGTGCGTACCGCCGCTTCCAGTTCATCAATACGGGTAGTCGCGGGCACCCATCCAGCTTCAATATGCAAGTCGGCAACCCGCCGATAATTTTGATTAAACAGAGCGATGAAATTCTCTGAAATATAATAAAGATCCTGCGGTGATAGGCTGGCAACAATACCGTAGTCAAGTAAGATATAGCTGGCATCTGTCGGATTAGTCGCATCAATTAGGATGTTGCCAGGGTGTAAGTCGGCATGGAATAGGTTGTCACGAAAAACCTGGGTATAAAACATGCGCACACCCCGTACTGCCAGGCGCTGCAAGTCAACCCCGGCAGCTTTAAGGGCTTTGATATCACCTACCGGAATACCCTCAACGCGTTCCATTACCAGAATATTATCTTTACACAATGACCAGTAAATTGTGGGGATATAGACTTCATTTGAGTTTTTAAAATTTCGCTTCAATAAGCTGGCATTGGCAGCTTCACGCTGCATGTCCAGCTCGTCATAAATAACCGATTCAAACTCTTTCACCAACTCCAGCGGGCGAACCCGACTGCCGCCGTGCCAATATCGTTCTAAAATTCCGGTAATTGCTTTTAATGGTTCCAAATCGCGCACCAATTGCCGACGAATACCGGGGCGAACCACCTTAACTACCACTTTTTCACCGGTATGTAAGACCGCTCCATGTACCTGAGCGATGGATGCCGATGCCAGAGGCTCAACTTCAAACTCACTAAATAATTCTGCCACGGGCGCACCCAGCGCCTTCTCAATGATTGCTTGTGCCTCTGCCCCCGGAAATGGCGGCACCCGATCCTGTAATAGCGATAATTCATCGGCGATTTCAGCCGGTAACAAATCCCTACGGGTCGAGAGGATTTGTCCAAACTTGACATATACCGGCCCCATTTCCTGCAACGCCAAGCGTAAGCGTTTACCAACCGGCAATTCGCCAATTTCAGCCGACTTTTTAAATGTCAGAAAAGCCGCCAGATGAAGCGGTTGGTAGAGCGGTGTACCCTGGGCTATTTCGTCCAAGCGGTAGCGCGCTAAAATGGTATTAATTCGCCACAGGCGAAACATCTGGGTAACAGCTGAAATCATTATTCTCTGACCTCTTCAGCTACCGCCTTGTCGATTTTTTTCAAATCTTTTGTAAAGTCTTCAAGTGACTCGCGAAATTCAGTGAATTCCGCCTTCGAGGTAAAGCTGCCCGCTTGTTTCGCAACAATATCCTTTAAACCACTGCGCCCAACTTCGCGCCCGAACTGGCTTAGATTTTTTGCAAAGCTCGTGAAAGCCTTTACCGCTAAGCCCAGCTGATGGGCAACCACATCACCAAGCAGTTCGCTGGTTTTTTCTTCCCAGTCAAAATCCAGCTTTTTCATTAATGCTTCGAAATCACGAACCAGGCTAGCATCGCCTTCAATGATTACTTTGCTGCCGGAGTTAATCCAATTAGCTTGAGGCAACTCAGGCTTTGCCATGCCAAACAACGCCATCGGTGTCCCGCGTATCCAGGTATCTACTTCAGCCGAATGCTCTGCACTAACTAGCAGACTCTCATCGGCGGAAAAATACAGATTAATACCGGTGCCTTGCAATTCGATGGCCAGCACGCGACTACCGAACGCTTGTATTAACGCTAAGGCTTCTGCGTCGGTTTCCAGTTGGCGGTTGAGCGCCTGTTGCAACAAGTCTGCAAACACTCCGGGCAATGGGGTGTAATAGTTTTTTCTTGTGGCAGCCTCAGACATGATACCCCCGGTGAATTGCCACAACCCCGTTGGTCATGTTTTCAAAACTTACTTTTTTGAAACCAGCATCCCGCAGCATATTTGCCAGGGTTTCCTGATCGGGATGTTTGCGGATAGATTCCGCTAGATAGCGGTAGCTATCTTCATCCTTGGCAACAAT
>QIKG01000116.1 GCA_003232965.1 Oceanospirillales bacterium | reverse complement strand
TGGAGGCTTGCCATTACGATGAGCTGTTGATTTGGTCAGGTACCGAAATAAGCGCTTTTCTGGATGATTACCATTACCCATTCAAACCCAATCCGCACTTTATGGCTTGGTTGCCTTTAACCCATCATGCCGAATGCTGGCTACAACTGCGCAGTGGAAAAAAACCGGTGCTTTACTACTACCAACCAACCGATTACTGGCACACACCACCGGCTGCACCGGAGAGCTGGTGGGCCGATCATTTTGAAATCAAATCGATAAACCAACCGCTACCGGCACAGCAGATTGTCAGCGGTTCACATGCGGTGATGATTGGCGAAATTGAAGACCGTCGCGGGGTTGGTGATGTTAGCCTTAATCCCCAGGCATTATTCAATCGCCTGCACCTGGACCGAACTCGAAAAACTGACTGGGAGATTGCTTGCATGGCGGAGGCCAACCGAATTGCAGCCGGCGCGCATAATACCGCTAGGGATGCCTTCTTTTCCGGTGAGTCGGAATTCGACATTAATATAAGTTATTGCCGTGCGGCCGGCTTGCAAGAACATGAAATGCCTTACGGTAGTATTGTCGCCATAAATGAACACGCGGCGACGCTGCATTACCAAGGCAAAGATCGTGCAAGGCCCCAGCAGAAAAACGCCTTTTTGATTGATGCCGGGGCTAGCTGCTATGGCTATGCGGCTGATATTACCCGTACCTACTGCGCTGATGCCAGCTTGTTCGCCGACTTGCTCGCAGGTATGGATGCACTTGAATTACGCATGGTAGAAGCCGCTGTCAGCGGAGTTGATTACCGTCAGTTACATTTGCGCACACACCATGAAATAGCCGAGTTACTAGCCCACTTTGGAATTCTGAAAGTAACTGCAGAAGCCGCCGTTGCCAAAGGCATCACCAGCACATTTCTCCCGCATGGTTTAGGCCACTACCTAGGCCTGCAAACCCATGATGTTGCAGGTTTGATTGATAACGAGGGTGAATATCTATCACGCCCGGACGGACACCCGTTCCTGCGTTTAACCCGAGTTCTGGAAAGCCGCAATGTGCTAACCATAGAGCCGGGATTGTATTTTATCGACAGTCTGTTGACGAAACTGAAAGCCTCAGAAAATACCGGCGCAGTGAACTGGGAATTAATAGACCAGCTCAGACCCTATGGCGGAATTCGTATTGAAGACAATATCGTAGTGGCCGATAAAAACAACCGAAACTTAAGCCGAGAAGCATTCGCCAAGCTTTAATGCTTGTGGCATAGCGCGTGGGCATAAATGCCCACCCTACCTATCCACTCCATCATTTCCCACCGTAGGATGGGCATTTATGCCCACGCGTAAAGTCGCGTAAAGTTACAACAAGCCGATGGATTTCAGCGATGGAATATCAATAGCGTCGGCCGCATCGTGGCTCCAAATGGTGCCCTGCATATCGAAGTAGAGTTGTTTTTCCTGATCGGCCAGAGTTTTTACTGCCTCCATCACCGCAGCTTCATGCAATGTGGTGAAAATAAAACGGTCAAGTTCGGCCGCATACGGGTCGCCAATAATTTCCCGCATTGCCTGATTAGCAGTGGTGAGGTCAGCTGGAAACATAAACTTACCGGTTTGCAGGCGGTAATGGTCGGAAACCGATTGCAGCAACGACAGCGAACAATAAGCATCGTCCATCAGACCGATAACCCCCATATGATCGGGAATTACATCGTTGTCATTATCCCAATAGGAAATAACCGCCGCTAAAATACAGTTGATTTCTTTTTCGAGGCCTACATTTATCGCGGAGGTGATCGCAATTTTGATCATATAAGGAACTTGCTCAATATAATCACAAATAAAACGCGCACCGGTTTCGAGATCTTTTTCGGCGGGTTGCTGTTGCTGACGCGCAGCTACCGCATCAAGCAGTTCTATCAGATCGTCCTTTACTGTGTCAAAGTCACAGCATTCACGAATCTGTTTTTCAATAGCGTCTGTTTGCATGATAGTTATGAGAAAGCCAGTATAATTGGAATTATGGGTCGTTTTCTTCTTTAACGGGTATTTTACACTTCTAGCTGGGATATTTCATACAGTATTCCGAACGCAGAAATCATACAGGCTTTGAAGATGCATCAGCAAAAACTGATAAAGCATAAGTTTACAGGAATAAAATTTTGCTGATCACACTAGCAGTGCTGATTATGCTGCTGGGTCCGTTGCTTTACCTGCGGGCGCAAAAAATTCCTGGCTGGGCGCATAAGCTCGAACGCGGCCTTATTATCCTATTGCTGGCGATGGTGGTTTTTGTGCTACTGCCGGAAGTATATGCTGAAGTCGGGATTGCCGGATTAGCACTGGTAGTAGTTGGGATTGGTTTGCCCAGCCTGCTAGAACACAGTCTGCACCGGCTGGCGCATACGACGCATATCATCACCCTGGTAATTGCCACAGCAGGACTGGCTTTTCACTCCATGCTGGATGGTGCGGCACTATCTCAGGCTCTGGCGCAATCAAGCCATACAGGCAATACCTTTGTTATGGCAGTGTTGTTACACCGCTTGCTTGCGGGCATGGTGATTTGGCTGATCTTGCAACCTGTTACTGGAAACCGGCTGGCATTCATCATGATTTTGATCGTTGCAGTATCCGCGTTACCTGGTTATTTTCTGGCGCCACAGCTGCTTGATATGCATGAGGGTAAAACCAGCGCACTGTTCCAGGCTCTGGTAGTCGGCACTATCATCCACGGTCTTATGCACCGTAGTCAAAAACACCAACACTCGCACTAATCGTTAAATGCTGAGTGAAAACAAGACAATGCATTATTATGCTGGCTCTGGCTTGCGCAAATGTTAGTTCAACAATTGATTTTCGTTAAAAAATTGTAATCAAATGTGTGTGGAATCCTGATATAATTGTGCTGGTCGACTGTTGAGTTGACTTAAAGAGGA
>QIKG01000156.1 GCA_003232965.1 Oceanospirillales bacterium | reverse complement strand
GCAGGCGGTTTAGCTCATCATAGCTGTAAGTTATGACCCGGCCCAGGGCATCGGTCATTTGGGTGCGGTTGCTGCGGGCATCATAGGCAAACTGGGTGCTGTTACCGGCAGGATCGGTAACCTGTAGCATCCGTCCTTCTGGGTCATAGCTGTAATTTGTTGTCCGGCCGAGGGCATCGGTTTGGCTTAGCATTTGATTGCGGCTGTCGTAGGTGAAGCTTTGATAGCTTTGGAATACGCCGTTATCGTCCTGGCGTTTTATCTCTATTTGGCGGTCTTTGCCATCATAAATAAACTGGCTTAGCTGTCCTGTTCCTTGGGCAACTGTGCGACCGATTTCTATATCATATTTATTTTACTCTGACCCTAATAATTTTATTTATTTTACTCTGACCCTAATAATTTTGACCCTAATAATTTCTGACCCTAATAATTCTAATAATTTTGACCCTAATAATTTCTATAATTCATTTCTATTTATTTTACTCTGACCCTAATAATTTTGCATCCAGAGCTGGGTTATTGGTCAGTTGGCGCGCTGCTTCCTGCGCTGGTTTAAGCCAGATTTCATAATTACCCGAGCGGTTACTGGAAAACGCCAACTGGTTTTTTGGGCCGGGAGCAATATCAAAGTTATATAGCTGCTTGATGGTTAACTGTTGGGTGTTTTTGCTGGCAACATCCAAACGCCAGATATCATGAGCCTGGTTGCCACCTTTGAATTTGGTTCAATGGGTGGGGGTACTATATAGCCTACTACCTACAGCGGATGGCAATCCTCCAACCGAAAAGTCATCGAAGTCAAAAGCAGGATTGTTCGTAAATTGAACGCATAAATGATATTGTACTGTATCTTTAGAAAATCGTATCTGGGGGTTGGTGCTAAATGTCAATCTTCGGTCTTTGAATAATCAAATAAAACTGTTCTGTTAAAAAAACAATCATGGCTACAATAGAGACATAAAGCGCGATGGAAAAACTGGATCTAACAACACCGAATTTTATTAATGGGAATATCGTTAAACTTGTTAAGTTATTCCCCAATTGTGTAGCGGAAAAGAAAATCAGCAAAGGTGAAATAGAGCGTGGCATTGATTTTGACGCGTTGCGCCAAGAACTTTCCGGGAAACAACCTTTGCGCGTTGTATTCCGTGATGATGGTTTTTCAAGTGATACCGTAAGAATCAATATTGAGCAAATCTTTAAACTTAAATCACCTGCAACTGATATTAAGGTTATTTAAATGAAACCTTATCTTCCCAACGATTTGCCCTTGCAGGGTCTGAATTATCAAGAATTGTTTAGCTTAGTGGGCAATGCCAATGCTGAACTGGCACGATATGATGGCTTGTTGCAGGGCATCCCAAATCCTGAAGTGATGTTATCACCACTCACAATACAAGAAGCGGTGTTATCTTCAAAAATAGAGGGCACACAGGCAACCGTTGATGAAGTTCTGGAGCATGAAGCAGGTCTTATTAAGGACGGTGAAAAAGAAAAAGACATTCGGGAGATTTTGAATTATCGCCATGCCTTACTTATATCGCGTGAATATTTAGAGGATTACCCGATAAAGTTGGGCTTTATTTGCGAGTTGCATAAAATATTGCTCGATAGTGTGCGTGGGCAGGACAAAACGCCTGGTTTATTTCGTAAGGATCAAAACTGGATTGGAAAAGCAGGTTGCTCTATAGAAGAGGCTAGCTTTGTTCCCCCATCGCCTTTGATTCTGAATGAGTTTTTGCAAAAGTTGGAAACTTATATTGATTTTGATGATGTGGATTATTTATTGCAAACCGCCGTGATTCATGCTCAATTTGAATTATTGCACCCCTTTAAAGATGGCAATGGTCGTATTGGACGACTGTTAATTCCGTTGTTCTTATACCAGAAAAAGTCTTTATCTCAGCCCATGTTCTATTTGAGTGAATATTTAGAAGCTCACCGTGAGGAATACTATCAAAGGCTAAAAGCCATATCGCAGGATGGTGATTGGAATGGCTGGATATTTTTTTTCTTGAAGGCGGTGAGCGTACAAGCAAAGCAAAATAGTATCAGGGTTCGTTCAATTATGGCGCTCTATGAAGAAATTAAAACAAAAATACAGAAAATAACGCATTCTCAATACACACTGCAGACAGTAGATGGGTTGTTTTCTAGTCCGATCTTTAGCGGAATTGATTTTATTAATAAAACACAAATACCAAGGCCAACGGCACAACGAATCATTAGATTACTGAAAGATGAGAATATATTGCAAGAATTGCGTCCAGCTAGTGGGCAGCAATCGGCAGTTTTGATGTTTCCTCAGCTTATTAAAATAACGGAGGGTTATTGATTTTAACGCTCACATGTTTACCATAACCTCATTAGGCGCTCACAAGAACGAAATAGTGAGCCTTAACGCGGTTTGTTGTTATTGTATGAGCGGCAAATTAGGCTTTAAAAAATAGATATTAACTACGAAATACCCAACAACACCCAAGCAATTGTTATTTCCCACACTCTAACCATAAGATACAGCATACCCTGCAAGTAAACTGGCATGGAAGCCAGCCAGAATCATTATAAAAATAACGACGAAGCTGCTGTTTTCAGAAACTATGATAATAATTTAGAAAAAATTATGATGCAATTTGGTCGAAGATCAGATCTTAAATTGGAACATAGAAAAATAGTTATGATAGAAGCTTGGCAAAAGCACCAAATCTTATGACTGATAATTTGGTAAAAGTTACGATGGTAGTTTGGGCGGCTACATGTTGGTTCAACCCCATTGGCGAAGTCATGAGGAATTGATTAAGCAGCAAGTGCCGTAACAGTTTAAGTTACTGATTTTTAATCAGCCAAAACTATCATAAAAATGGTTTTGGCTTTTTTATGCCCAAGGATGGGTTGTATGCCTCAAAGAGCCATGGATGGCGGTGAGGTGTTATCGAAACTTA
>QIKG01000278.1 GCA_003232965.1 Oceanospirillales bacterium | reverse complement strand
CTTTAACCGGTTATTTTGTTGATTTTAGCTATAACGAGACCACCGGCCGATTGCTACAAACTACTGCCAGCGATGGCCGCACGGTTAGTTATACCCATGATGAACTCAGCGGCCTGACCCGAGGTAATCTTATCGAGGTTACTGGACTGGAAGGTATTGTGCAGAGCTTTGCCTATACTGATGCCGTTGATGATCATAATATAACCAGTATCCAGACCAGTGCAGATGCCACCCCAGTCATCAATATTTACGATAACCAGGACCGGGTAGTGCAACAGGGCTATGGCAATCACACTACAATATTTGATTATGTCATCGACCGTGGTAAAACCGTTGTCAGTGAGACCATTAGGGATGCCCAAGGCCAAAACCCCTATACCATCAGCAGCACCTATGAATTTGGTGCGGCGGGTAATTACACCAACAAGATTGATGCCGTGGGTAACGAGCTTCGGCATGTTTTTGATGCCAACCGCGACAAGGTTCGGACTGAATGGTGGCAGAACAACGCCGGCACACTGGCGCTATTGCAAGCCAAAGATTTTAGCTTTGATGGAATGGGCCGAAAGCTCACCGAGTCGGTCACCCTGGCCAGTGGCGAGATCATCACCACCAGTTGGACTTACGAGCAAGGCTGGGTAGCCAGCGAGCAAACCGTATCCAGCGCAGCCCCGGCTAAAATCTTCCGCACTGAATTTACCTTTGAGCGCGATGCCAATAATGTGCCCATTAACCTTGCCAGCAGTAAACGCCAGCGCGATGATGGCAGTTTTCAGGTAAGCAGCTATAGCTACGATGCCCTGGGAAGGTTAATTACCACCACCTTGCCCGATGGGGTGCAAATAGCCAATGAATACACCGGCGCTTATCTCACCAGAACCTGGTTTAAAGACTCAAGCGGCACCGATATCGCCACCAACCAGCGTAGTTTTAGCTACGATACCCAAGGCAACCGCATTAGCAGCACCGATGCCCGTGGCAATGTCACCACCTATGAATATGACGACCGCGGCAGAATAGCGACACAAACCAATGCTCTTGGCGAGCAAACCATCTACACCTATACTGTAGCCGTCCACTCTACCATCGTAATTTTTCCCAAATTATCAGTCACAGTCATAAGATTCGGCACTTTTATGATGGATTTGCCAAGCTTCTATCATAATAATTTTTCTGTTTTCCAGTTTAAAATCTGATCTTCGATCAAGTTGTGTCATGATGTTTTCTGAATTCTTATCGTAGTTTTTGAAAACAGCGGCTTCGTCGTTATTTTTATAATGATTCTGGTTGGCTTACATAGATGTTTGCTTGCAAGGTATGTTGTATCTTATGGTTGGAGTGTGGGAAATAACAATTACTTGGGTGTTGTTGGGTATTCAGTTTTAGCTTATACTATTTTAAACCTTTAGCCACGGACGCTGGCACATTTGGGCTTTCAGGGTTGGTTGTTAAAGTTCTTGTTTTAGGTATTACAACCAAATCCATGTCTTCCATTGATATAGCACCAATTAAAACTTCATCTCCTAGAACCAGTGCACCAGTGAACCCCTTTCTGTTCATGAAATCCATTTGTATAGGACCAACATAAGAAACTTTCCTTTTAGAGCCGTCTGCTAATGTCACTTCTCTTTTTTCTACTTCCTGTAAATCAAGCTGAATGGCCACATGTTGTGGAATACATAAATGCAAAGCACCAGTATCTGCCAATGCTTTTATTTTCACTGGTAGTAAGTCAGGTTTCCTTGGGTTGCTTAATTTAATTGTTGCTGTCGTTAAACCCATTATCATATTCTCCGTAGTTATAATTTCATTATCACTACTGCCTCGTTAATTTTTTAGTCAGCAAGTTAAAAGCCAGCTACCAACTGTAATGCATCGTCAGTCCGGCACTTGGGACATGAATTCCTAAGGGTTGCTGAGACACGCAGTGAATACATCCATGTACACTCGGATGCCGTGTTCATGCGGCATCCGGTCACAACAATGCTTGGGAATTCATAGTTTCAAAAGTTAACGGGACAGCAATGTTTCATTATTACTATTCTCAATATTTTAAATAATTAGTAAGTGCATTATACCAAAAGTTACCAGTAACTGCCGATTATTTTAAGCGTGGAGATGCTTGATATTTGTAAAGAAGTAAACCCGTAAGAGGGATAAGCGAAGCGCCATCTGCCACTACACAAACGCGCAAGGTGGCGGGTATGAAATCTGGTTTAAACCAGATGTTTGCTTGCAAGGTATGTTGTATCGTATGGTTGGAGTGTGAAAAATAACAGTCACTGGCATATATTGCTCTGAACATACTTCACCGCATCAGCCGCATTTAAAATCTGTATCCCTTACCAAGGATGCAATATCAACAAATCACTGTCACCAGTAGCGATAACGCCCACCTTAGCCGCCAGCGCCGTAGCGATTACCACATCATCATCAATATCACGGACAGTACACTCAATAGATTGCGGTTTTATTAGCCTGGCCAGCATGCCATAACGCTACATTAGAAAGGCAGGCGTGATTTCCTTCGATGCTAGTAGATCAGCAAATTTATCTCTTGCCAGTACATCGGTTAACTCATCCAGTAACACACTGACATGGTCAAGGTATTTGTTACAACCCAGTTAAGTAACTTTTCTTAATTCCACCATCTCAGTTTCATACTGATTCGGACTTTTTTGAAAAAGATACGAATGCAGTGATATTTAACCTAGTATATTCTGCTGTGCCTCGTATCGAGCTTGGTTGTAGCCGTCCACTCTACCACCGTAACTTTTCCCAAATTAACTATCATACGATTCGGTGTTTTTGCGATGATTTTGCCACTCTATCATCATAACTATTTTTCACTTTACTAAATTAAAATCTAACATCTTACCAAGCAGCATCATAAAAATTACCATCATAAGTTTCGATAATACCTCACCGCCATCCATGGCTCTTTGAGG
>QIKG01000307.1 GCA_003232965.1 Oceanospirillales bacterium | reverse complement strand
TTGATGAAGCCGAAAACCGCCTGCATGCACAAAAAGCCATGCTGTTAACCCTGTTTAAACAAAACAGCTGAGTTTGAGTAAAGATGCCATGAATAAAAATAAACCTATCTGTGTATTAGCTTTTTCCGGTGGTCTCGATACATCCTATTGTGTGCTGGTGCTGAAAGAGCAAGGCTTTGATGTACACACCGTGTTTGTTACTACCGGTGGCATGGACCCGGCAGAAGTTACAGCAATTGAAGCCCGTGCTATCGAACTAGGCGCCGTAAAACACATCACCCTAGATGCAGCGCAAGATATCTGGGATGAATTTGTCGTGCCATTAACCTGGTCGCAGGCGCGGATGCGGGGTGAATACCCGATGCTTTGCTCCGACCGCTATGTAATTGTGCGTAAATCGTTGGAATATTGCGATCAATTAGGGACAAGATATTTTGCCCACGGCTGTACCGGCATGGGTAATGACCAATTGCGTTTTGATCAGACTGTTCGCTCCTTGGGAGATTATGAACTGCTGGCACCTATTCGCGAATTACAGGCACAAACCAGCAATGTGCGTGAATATGAAATGGATAAGTTAAAGCAGGCAGGCTTCGCAGTTTCAACCACACATAGTAAATATTCGATCAATGAAAACCTGTTGGGGGTAACCATTTCCGGGCAGGAAATTGATGAGTTTGAAACCCCGGCTGAAGATACTTATGTCTGGTGTCGCCCGCGGGCTGAATGGCCTGATGAAACCCTTGTTATCAAGTTGGGTTTTGATAAAGGTGAAGCCGTTAGCCTGAATGGTGAACGCCTGCCGGGCCCTGAAATCATTGAAAAATTAAATCACAGCCTCGGGCAATATGGTGTTGGTCGGCATATCTACACCGGTGATGTCACCATCGGTTTGAAAGGTCGAATAGTATTTGAATGCCCCGGCATTGATGCCTTATTGATCGCTCATCAAGCCTTGGAAGATAGCGTCAATACCCGTTGGCAAAACAGTTTTCGGCAGACCATTTCCGACCGCTGGGCTGATCTGGTGTATACCGGGTTCTTCTATGAGCCGCATAAAAAGGATTTGGAAGCCTATCTGAAAAGCTCACAGTCACATGTTAGCGGTGAAGTTGAATTACAAACCAGTGGCGGCATGGTTCATGCAACGGCGGTAAATTCCAAATGGATGTTACGGGATAAAAATGCGGTGTATGCTCAAAGCTGCAGTTGGTCACCGCAAGAAGCGGAAGGTTTTATTAAATTAATTGGCCAGAGCTCTACCCTGGCGGCAAAAATTCGTAATCAATGATGAACACGGATAATAAAATACTAAAACACCTATCTGCACTGGTTGCGATTGATACCACCAATCCACCTCGGCTGATTCCGGCTGATGGCAAATTGATGCAGTATTTACAGCAGCAGTTGCCGGGCTTTGAAATCGAAGTTGTAGACTATGCCGATGGCCATGTCAGTTTTTTTGCCTGCCGTGGAAAACCCTCTGTATTGTTTAATGTACACCTGGATACCGTTCCTGTAACAGATGGCTGGGAAAGCAGTCCTTTCCAACTGGATATACGGAATCAACGCGCCTACGGTAGGGGCAGCTGCGATATAAAAGCCGCTGCGGCGGTACTGTTGGCATTGGCAAGCGATACTGATAAACCGATGGCTGTATTATTTACCACCGATGAAGAAGGTGCGGGTGGCTGCTGTATTCGCAACTTCCTACAAAGTGGTAAGGCCGATGGCTTTAAGCAGGTTGTGGTTGCCGAGCCTACAATGATGCAGGCAACGCGTTCTCACCGTGGTTATCTTTCCGTGTTTTGTGATTTTACGGGTGAGGGAGGGCACTCTTCATCTATCAGAACACTTAAAGATTCAGCCATCCATCGAATGGCTACTTGGGTCAACCGGGCGCTGGCAATTGCCGAAGCTGCCTGTACTCAGGAAAATAAACCCGGTGTTTGTTTTAATATTGGCCGAGTTGAAGGTGGTGAAAAAAATAATATGATCGCCGAAAAAGTTAGTCTTTCTTGGAGCGCAAGAGTGCCCCCGGGTGCCAGTAGCAAGGACTTGAATCAATTATTGGAGGATGCCGCAGACGGACTGCCGGTGGACTGGCGGGTGTCTATGATGGCGCCACCTCTTCCAGCGGCCGGGCAAGATGATCAATCGGTTCGTGAGTTTATCAGTAAAAACCAACTTGATAACGGCCCTGCAGTGGACTTCTGGACGGAGGCTTCTTTGTTCTCTGAACATGGCTTGCCAGCGATAGTACTGGGTCCTGGAAATATCGCCCAGGCCCACACTGTAGATGAGTGGGTGAGTCTGGAACAACTACAAACTTGTTATACCAGCTATCTTAGGATTATCAATAATGACAGCTAAAGTAAGGACCATCGTACGCGAAGTCCTCGGCCAGTTAAGTTCCAGCAAAGAAGCGCGGCTTTACCTGCGCCAGTTCAGCTCTGTTGATGCACTTAACTTTGCGGTGGTAAAAGTAGGCGGCGGTATTATTGAAGACCAACTGGAAGAGCTGGCAGCATCGCTGGCTTTCCTCTGGCATTTGGGTTTGTTTCCGATTGTTTTACATGGCGCCGGCTCACAGCTGGACCAAGCACTAAGCGATGCCGGTATTGCTACCAATAAACTGGATGGATTGCGAGTAACAGATGCTGCAGCCATGGAGCTTGTAAGGCCGGTAATTTACCGCACCAACCGTAAACTGGTCGAAGCACTGGAACGTCACGGGGTTCGTGCACAAGGCATTCAGCACGGCGTATTTTCCTGTGATTATCTTGATCAACAGCGTTATGGTTTGGTAGGTAAAATCAATTCCGTTGAACTGGAAAGTATCCGCGACACCATCAACGCCGGGGTGTTACCGGTGGTTACTTGCCTGGGCGAATCCTCCGCAGGGCAAGTGCTGAATATCAACGCGGATATTGCGGCCCGCGAACTGGT
>QIKG01000212.1 GCA_003232965.1 Oceanospirillales bacterium | reverse complement strand
TGCGTTCGCGATCAATAAACAGATCAAGCATCGCGGTAATCATCTCTGGATGCAGGTCTGCTTCCATCTCATCAATGATGACAATACCACCATGCTCCAGAGCAGGCAGAATCTTCTCAAGCAGCACAAATGCTGCCTGGGTGCCACTGGATTCATACCAGAATGGCAGCTTCTGCTCCTGATCACCCATGCGATGAACACCAAAGGGAATATTGGCCTCTTCGCTTTTGCCGGACTCCTTTTCCACAAACTTCCGGGATTCAATAATCACCTCGGAGAGTCCCAAATCCAGTTGACTCAAGAGCTCAGACATCTGCGCACGCAATGCAGGTCGGCCATGAAAGAATTCGGTAGCTTCAAATACGTCGCTGGTCTTGAAGTGGTCCCGGCCACTGTAATTTACATTGGTATAAAACCGGGAAAAGTAACTGACCAGTTCACGGGCACAAGGCACGTTGTACTGTGCGGCAGTGGCGATCAGAGACGCATTCGGACGAACTTTCGCAGCTTCCTTAGCAGCGAAACCAAATTTCTGCTGCTTGATTTCATAGGCCGAACTCGACTCAGACCAGTCACGCCGAAAAATAAAGCTGAAAAACTTGCTGGTCTTGAGGTGTAACGACTCATGCACCACCCGCTCCGGGTTTATGACCAATGAATAGCGGTAATACTGGCCCTGATACTCGAACTCAACCTCGAACTCGCTATCCGCCTCGTCGGAGAAAAAATGGGCCTGAATCGGAATTTCGTCTTCCGGTTTGCTGGCCGTAAACGAATGCGCGACAAACCAGCTCAGGAAGGCCAGCGGCTTTAATACGTTGGTTTTGCCCGAGGCATTCGGACCAATTGCTGCAACCACTTTCGACAGACGAGCACCGCCCGGACTCTCAAAGACCAGATCCGTTACCGGAGCTTGGTGATTCAGAACAAAGGAAACCTCCGTCTCGCCGGCAAACGAGAAAAAGTTCTTGAATCGGTATTTATGAAGCATGGCGGCACCTAAATAGCACTTTATAAGTAATAATCGACAATATATTGTTGATTATCGGCTTAAATAGGATTTTTTCAAGCTCTAATTTCAATTTACTTGCCAACCATG
This sequence comes from Oceanospirillales bacterium, assembly GCA_003232965.1. GTDB lineage: Bacteria > Pseudomonadota > Gammaproteobacteria > Xanthomonadales > SZUA-36 > SZUA-51. The sequence continues at coordinate 1,856 of QIKG01000212.1, read as the reverse complement.
CAACAGCCTAAGAATTCCCTAAGTAACGTATTTGATTGATGAAATAGACTTTTAAGTTGAAAGTTCTCTATTTGTTCTCTATATTAACCCAATGAGAACTTTCAGAGAACCTTGATGCTGACCGAACGCCAGCAGGCTACTTACCAGTTTATTCACGATTACCACCTGCGGCGAGGGTGCGCGCCCAAGTTGGCTGAAATTGCTGACGGTATAGGTATCAGCTCCAAAGGGGTGGTGCATCGCTACCTCAAGGCAATCGCCGAAGAAGGTTTAATTGAATTACTCCCCGGCCGACACCGCGGCATCCGCATAGCTGAATATCCGGAAAGCCTGGCAACGGAATCGACTCTACCCCTGGTCGGTAAGATTGCTGCAGGGCAGCCCATCGAGGCCATCCCGGATCATAATACGTTTGATCTGAGCGCATTCTTTATGGGCCCTAACCGCTTTGTACTAAAGATACAGGGTGACTCAATGATCGATGCCGGCATTCTTGAAGGCGACATGGTCGTTGTTGAGCAGCGTGACAATGCCAGGAATGGTGACATTGTTGTCGCCCTGATCGATAAAGACGAAGCAACACTGAAATACCTTCAGCAGAACAAGGACAGCACAGTTACACTGCTTCCTGCCAATCAAACAATGCAGCCAATGAACTACTCGGCAGATCGGGTACAAATTCAGGGCGTGGTCGTGGGGCAAATGCGTTCATACGATACACGCAAATATGGGCCGACAGGAAACCGGTAGTCCACATGGAAGAATCAGATCACTATAAAGATCGGGAACACAGTGGCGTCAAACATTATCTGCTCGAAAGTTATCTTGAAAAGCTGTTCATGATTGTAGGCCAGCATAACAAGAGAACATCGGTATGCGCGGGGATAGTTGAAATATACGCAGAATGAATTAATGATGGCCTTTTAGCTGGCTGCTCTGATCAATAATCAGAAAGCATTAGATCAATTACGACTGAAGGGAACATAAGTGGCTGAAACGAAAATTGAATGGACGGATGCGACATGGAACCCCGTAGCAGGGTGTTCTTTGGCTAGTTCTGGCTGTAAACACTGCTATGCCATGCAAATGGCTAGGCGGCTTGAAGCTATGGGTGTTGAAAAATATAAAGGCCTCACCCAAAAACGAGGCAAGAATATCACCTGGAATGGTGTTGTTAGAGAAGATCCAGCTTCGCTGCTTACCCCCTACAAGTGGAAGAAACCTCGAAAAATATTCGTAAATTCTATGAGCGACTTATTTCACGAATCTGTAAGTGATAAATTTATATTTTCTGTATGGGAAGTTATGCAGAAAACACCACACCACAACTATCAAATACTCACCAAACGCCCAGAACGGATGCTCCAATTTGTATCCCAAAAAGCAATGGCCGTACTGCCAAATGTTTGGCTAGGAACAAGCATTGAAAATGCTGACGTAATCGACCGAATAGATTATCTGCGAAAAACACCAGCCAGCATACGCTTTATATCCTTTGAACCATTGATATCCTCGGTAGGATTAGCAAACCTAAAAAGCATTCACTGGGCAATTGTTGGCGGTGAAAGTGGCAGTAAAGCCAGGCCTATAAAAGAATCGTGGATCGACGAAATCCATACACAATGCAAGAAATATAACACTGCATTTTTCTTTAAGCAGTGGGGTTCTTGGGGGAAAGACAATCAAAAGCGCTCAAAAAAGGCGAATGGGCGTGTATATAGAGGAAAAACATGGGACGAAATGCCATCAGTTCGTGGCATAACAGTATAACGAATAAGGATATGTTGCACTTGCTGCAACATATCCTATTGTTGAACGAGCCCGGAGGTGTCAGTCATACTATATAAGGGGATAAA
>QIKG01000217.1 GCA_003232965.1 Oceanospirillales bacterium | reverse complement strand
CAGGATACCCAGCGTACTTCGGCGCCAAGCACTATCAGGGTTTCTATTAAGACCGCGGTTTGAATGGTCATATGCAGGGAACCGGCAATGCGTGCGCCCTTTAATGGCTTGGACTCACCATATTGTTTCTGCAAAGCCATTAGCCCGGGCATTTCAGATTCTGCAATGCCAATTTCTTTATGGCCCCATTCTGCCAGAGCGATATCTTTAATCAGGTAATCAGTAAATTCCCGGCCGTCTAATTGTGTATTCATATTTCTATATTCCTAAGTTTGTATTTATTCGATAATAATTATTGATCGGTATCAGAGACCGGCTGCAGCGCGTAACTGCTCAGCACGATCGGTCTTTTCCCAACTGAAAGCACCGGTTTCGGCATTGTATTGACGGCCAAAGTGGCCATAAGCGGCAGTTTGCTGATAAATGGGTTTAATTAGATCCAGCATCTCGATAATACCGTAGGGTGTCAGATCGAATTGCTCATGGATGATTTTATTAATAACTTCTACCGATACTTTTTCAGTGCCGAAAGTTTCAACAGAAATAGAAGTAGGTTCAGCTACACCAATGGCGTAAGAAATTTGGATTTCACAACGATCTGCCAGACCCGCAGCAACAATATTTTTAGCGACATAACGACCCGCATAAGTTGCCGAGCGATCCACCTTAGAGGGGTCTTTACCGGAGAAAGCACCGCCGCCATGGCGTGCCATACCACCATAAGTATCGACAATAATTTTACGCCCGGTAAGACCGGCATCACCTACTGGACCGCCAATAACAAAGCGCCCAGTTGGGTTAATGTGGAATTTCGTGTCGCTGCTGATCCATTCTGCCGGAAGTATAGGGTCAATAATATGGGTCCGTACCAGCTCTTCAAGATCACTCAAAGAGATATCCTCGGAGTGCTGGGTAGACAATACAACGGCATCAATACCCACCGGCTTGCCATTTTCATAACGGAATGTCAGCTGACTCTTGGCATCAGGCCGCAGATAGCTCTTGCCATCATCAAGGTTGCGCCTGACCCAGGCCTGGCGTTTAACCAGTTGATGAGAGTAGTGAATAGGTGCAGGCATCAAAACATCGGTTTCGTTGCTAGCATAACCAAACATCAGGCCCTGATCGCCGGCACCCTGTGATTTTTTCTCGGCGCGGTCAACGCCCTGGTTTATATCATTCGATTGCTTGCCAATAATATTAACAATCCCGCAAGTCCGGCCGTCATAACCCATTTCTGAAGAGGTATAACCAATATCACAAATAACATCCCGGATCAGCACTTCAAGGTCAATCCAGGCATTTGTAGTGATTTCACCACCAACAATAGCCACACCGGTTTTCACGAAAGTTTCGCAAGCAACCCGCGCACTGGGGTCTTCTACTAAAATCGCATCCAAAATTGCATCTGAAATTTGATCCGCCATCTTATCTGGATGGCCCTCGGAGACAGACTCGGATGTAAACTGTGTGCTGATCATGGCTATATATCTCTTAATTCGGATAAGGAGATATATTTTACATTCCAGCGTCATAAATAACCACTGATTTTTACTTTCAATAGCATAAACCAAACCATCAGATTACTGGAATAAGTTTTGGCGAATAGCAAAAATTTCGCTAATGTGTATTGTGCTTACTTTCCCTTATACTAAGCTAATGTTAATTTTCGGTTTACTAAAAACCATTTCCCTACTCTAAGACGACTAAAGTTATGCCTGAAGAAATTCGCAAAAGACGCTGGCAACTGATCCGCGACAGCCTGGTTTTTCAGGGAAAACTGTTAATCGACGGGTTTCGAGATTTTTTACTGGTGCCGGCGGCAATGGGCGCTACCCTGCTCGGCTTGATCACCCATCCACGGGAACCGGACTATTACTTTAAACGAGTTATTAGCTGGGGGAAAAAAAGCGAAACATGGATTAATCTTTTTGATAGCCGTTATCAGGCTGACAAATCACCACAACTGGATGACCTGGTAAAAATCGCCGAAGAAAAAATTCGCGCAGAGTATGCTCGCGGCGGACTCACCGCAAGTATGAAAGATGCCATCGACAGAAGCATGGATAAATCCCGCAAGCCGAAGGCTGCGGAAAAAAACCAGGAATAACCAGCTTTAAGCTTTAGTACCCACCGGCAATGTATTGGTTGAGTTGATCCAGTTCTACTTCCTTTTCGCGCAACAGGAAACCAACCAAGTCACCCATCGAGATAATGCCACAAAGCTTACCCTCTTCCAGCACTGGTAAATGACGATAATGGTGCTTGGTCATCAAGGCCATGCAGTGATTAACTTTATCATTCAGGTCGGCGCAAAGCACCGGGCTGGACATGACTTCGCTCAATTGAGTTTCGCGCGAGGAACGAAATTTTAAGGCAATTTTTCTCAGATAATCCCGTTCTGAAAAAAGACCAATCAATTTATCATTTTCGACAACCAGCAGCGCGCCAACATTGAGATCGGACATGGTTTGAATGGCCTCAAAGACCGACATGGATGGGGGGGCAGTAAAGACATTTTTGCCTTTATCTGATAAAATTTGTCGCAAGTAGGGCATAGCATACTCCCTTCTGTTCAAATGGGGTGTGTCTTAAACTTAGGCTTTTTTACGCTAAAGTGCAAGCAAAATAAGCGCGGGTGATCAATCAGCGCTCTTTATCAATAACTTCATACTCGCCCTCAAGGGTTTCTCCCTGACTAAAACCAGCATTCCTCGGCTTGCTTTTACTTCCGGGTTTAGTGTCCTCAGCACCGGGAAACGGTGCGGATGCGCCAGTGGCGTTTTGCATCATACTTTCCATTTCACGCCTGACTTTACGAAAGCGCCAACTAAAAATAATCCCGCCAATGATAGCGACTACCAACAACACCAGAAAGATGGCAAAACCAAAAACCACAAACAGTACCAGCAGCACAGCGGCAACAACTGCTGCCAGTATCCGGCTTAAAATACCGCCAGGGGGCTGTGA
>QIKG01000110.1 GCA_003232965.1 Oceanospirillales bacterium | reverse complement strand
CCAACGCTCACAGCCGCTGGCTATGTGAGAGACAGAGGCAAATAGATGTTATCTAAAAATTAACTGTCCATTTGAGGTTGACACGTTCCGCTACCTTCCTTTTGATGCTAATGATTCAAAGCTCTTGTTTGATGTTGTCGCCAAACGCTATGAAAAGGGCTCCATGATTTTGACTAGCAACCTTCCATTCGGCCAATGGGGGCAAACTTTCGCCAACGATGCTGCGCTTACATCGGCAATGCTTGACCGTATATTACATCACTCACACGTGGTGCAGATTAAAGGGGAGAGTTATCGCTTAAAAGAGAAAAAACAGGCAGGTTTAATGAGAGATACCTGCGACCTAATTAAATAGAACTGGCTCACTTTTCACTTGATGGAGTGGCTCAGTTTTCAGTTGTTGTTGACATGAGTTGATCTGCTTCGCTCAGTATGCGGTAAAAACTGGATTCTGATGCCAGGTATTGCCCGGTGTCTGCTAGCCTGGGAACCAGCTGACTGGGTGGAATACTAGCGTATGCTGGTTGATTACACACCGCTAATATCTGACCGCACTCTGCTTCAGATAACTTGTTACTGGGAGCCTTTCTGGTTATCACGGGGCGTTGATCCTCTTTCACTTGGTCGCCTTGAATCCAGCGCTGTAGGGTTCGTATCGAGATCCCCAGCTCGGCTGATGCTTTTTCTTTTCTGGCACCTGCAGTCACAGTTTCATTGATCCAGTCCACCATTTGTTGCCGCTCTGGGTGAGGCGTTAGTCGCCCTCTTTTTCCTCCCAGAACGCATTGAGCTTTTTTCGCAGCACCAACAGCGCGGCTGTTTCAGCCAGGGCCTTTTCTTTGCGGTTGAGTTCGCGTTCTAACGCTTTAATACGTTTCTTGTCTTTTTTCGCCTGCTCTCGATCTTGTTTACGGCGCTCCACATCAGATAGCTGACCCTGTAATTCTTTAACCTGCTCTGGGTATAACCCCTTCTGACGGCAATATTGACTGTGTTCGGATTCATTCAAAGCGGCCGTTTCAATGACCACCGCTAGCTTGGCTTCAGCTGACCACTGATCACTGATCACTTGTTTTTCCACTTCCAGGCACTGGCATTCCTTGTTCTTTAGCTTGAGTACGCCAATTATACAAGATTGCATCACTGATACCTTCTTCTCTCGACACTTCTGCGACTGACTGGTTGTGTGGCGGCAGCATCTTTTTTAAAACAGAGGCCTTACGTTCTTCTGAATAACTTGGCATTTCATACTCTTTCCGCCCCCTGTCTGGCATTTATCATTTCAACTGAGGCGACAACTATCCTGACACAGGGGGGTATTAACCAGAATTGTTTACTGACATAGCTAAGAATAAACAGATTTGCACTCACTCAAGCTATCACAATTCCCCACCCATCCATTTAATATTCTCAAACCTATCCTTTAGTGAATATTCATAAACTGCCTTGCACTTAAAATATGAATTAGGATAGAATTCAACGTCTTTCTTTAAAAGCGCAGCTGCGATGCATACATGAAGGCGATCAGTACGAATCCTGGAAAATTTATCAATATACAACATCATCCTTTTTGTTGCATATTGCGTAAGCTCTTCATTTTTAGTGCCGTATTCATATACCCTTGAAATATCGGCATTGCCTTCAGGGATAGAATTAGATAGCCTTTCAACATCATCCCTAAAGAAACTCGCTGTTTCTTGGTTTTTATTTATATAGCTTTTCAATTCAAACATAGAATTATTAAACATACGATGAACAGAAGGAATCTGCTGGGCCCCTTTAGAATCCCCGCTCAACTTGCACTGTATCTTGCAATATAATGCCGATGGAAAACTAATTGTCGGCGAACTCAAAATCTCATCTGGAGCCAAATGCAGTGCTAAGTCATGATCTAGAAAAAGATTAGCATTAATCGCATGTTTTTTAATATGAGTATATGAAACGCGTTCTCTAGCAAAAAGAGTGACATTACTGCCTAATTCCTTAAGCAAGTCTTCATTCTCAGTAATAGTATGGGGCAAAAGAATTAGATGCTTAGCGGTCTCATGGTGTTTGAAGAAAAACTCACGGGCCTCAGGATAAATACCGACAAGATTCCCACCGCCAGCATAAAAAATCGTCTTCCCAGCAGAATTGAAATCTTCTGAGCTCAACGTTTTAACATTCAATCCGCATTCATTGAATAGTTTAAATGCACCAGATGCGATTAGTGAATCACCAGCATTCCCTGGATTAGCTTTATAGAATAAAGGCTCATCTTTTGGTAATGAATTCAAAAACTGTTTGATAGTACTAGTTACCATAATTAAATAGGCTCCTTAACTTCGGCAGGTTTATAATACAGGCGAGCAAACGCCAATTATCATAGCCCAACACAATTAGTGATCTCCTGCATCAACCTATTTTTTTGTACTTGCAAACTATAGCCCTCGAGTATACGTTCTCTTGCGGCATTCGAATACTGCTGAAGCTTCAAGTTATTTTGACCAATCTGAAAAATAAGGAGTGCCAATTCTGTACTATTTCCCGGCTCAAACAGTTCCCCAGTACTCCCTTCATCAATTGTTTCAACTAAACCTTGAAGAGCAGATACGAAAATCGGGAGCCCACATGCAGCCATTTCTAAGCTGGACATAGGAAACGAATCCCAGCCAGTAGATGCAATAACACCAATATCACAGCCCGGAGCAATTTTATCAACATCATCTCTATAACCCGCAAATGTTACACTATCTTTCGCTTGGGTATCTGCTAAAATTTCCAGAAATTGTTTCTCCTCACCCGAGCGATTACCACAGATGAGAAAGTGCCAATCATCCTCACAATGCATCTCTTTTAATTTAATAGCCGCTTCAATAATAACCTTAACCCCCTTTCTCTCCTCCATATGGCCAGTATAAAGCGCAACCTTGTGAGTTTTAGGTATATTAAAAGTTTCGGCTAAATAGCATTTTGCATTTAGATTGGGTTGAAATCTAT
>QIKG01000264.1 GCA_003232965.1 Oceanospirillales bacterium | reverse complement strand
TAAATGGAATAGCAAGACCCGCTGCCAGCAGCATTTGAAATGGAACGGGAATAAAAGCCATAAAAATACCCACAGAAAATGCGCCCGCTACCGAACGTCTGTTCAAGTGCCAGATATTTGGATTATGTAAAAGCGAACCAAAACATTGCTGCAATCGAGGGTGAGCTCGAATAGTCTTTTCATTTGGCATGATTCGCTTAAAAAAACGTTTAGGCATATATTTTTATTTTCGCCAGAATCATAGAACTTAGGCGTGCATAATTAATCGGTTTAAGAATCACCTCAAAACTTATTCCACATCTCTGACTTTTCGCCTTTTTACACTGGCGATCGGGAACCCATAAATGTAAACTGAATTTTTACAGCGACTTAAATTACAGAGCGTAACAATATACTATGTTATTGCTAGCGGCATCTTTTTTAACTGGAATAGTGATTTTTCAGCAATTAAACGTTTTGCCAAGCTCATTGTGGGCGCTTTTATTACCTTTCGTTCTTATTTCCCTTCTGTTTTTTAAGAAATATCAGTTTATTGCTCTTTGCATATGTGGTTTCCTTTGGGCCTTGGTTCGAGCTGATATTACCTTATCCGAGAACCTTGATGCTGCTTTAGAAAGTAAAGAAGTTGTTGTTGAGGGTGTCGTCGCTTCAATGCCGAGACAGAGTGAACGCAGCCTCAGGTTTGATTTCGATGTCAGCCGTCTTAGTTTCGATAACAAAGAATACGCCTCACCGGGGCGCATCAGGCTCAGTTGGTATGGTCAAGCGCCTCAGCTCATACCAGGAGAATCAAGAACGTTTACTGTAAAACTGAAACGCCCTCATGGTAATTTGAATCCGGGTGGTTTTGATTATGAAGCGTGGCTCTTCCAACAACGTATACGGGCCGTTGGTTATATTCGTTCGGAGCACGTTCAACAAGGCGTTGAGGCACCAACAAACAGATTACGCTATGCATTGGCTCGGTTTCGCCAAACGGTAACGGCTCATTTGCAAACGGTGCTCACCGGATTAGAACACACGGGGATTATTATGGCGCTGGCGGTAGGAGAACGACAGAGTCTTGATAATCATGATTGGGCGGTCCTCAGAGCCACGGGCACCAATCATTTACTTGCTATTTCCGGGTTACATATTGGTTTGGTAGCGGGCTTGGGTCTGTTGTTTTTTAGCTGGCTTTGGTCAAGGAGTGCGTGGTTATGTTTGAGGCTACCCGCACGGCAAGCGGGTTTGATTAGCGGGTTTTTACTCGCATTACTATATAGCGCGTTAGCCGGCTTTGCTATTCCTACCCAACGCGCCTTGATTATGTTAACGGTATTTGTTGTAGGGAGTTTGCTTAAACGCTCGATTTCTCCCGCATATTTGCTTGCTACTGCATTAATAGCGGTCTTGCTATGGGATCCGTTTGCCGTTATGTCCGTCGGCTTCTGGTTGTCTTTTGCCGCAGTCGCACTATTGATCTATGGGATGTCAGGTCGACTGGCAGTACGCTCATGGTGGTGGCGCTGGGGCTGGGCCCAATGTTTATTGGCTATAGGTTTATTGCCCTTTTTATTGTTTATGTTTTTTCAAGTTTCACTGATTGCACCCTTGGCCAATATTATTGCCGTCCCCTGGATGTCTTTTTTGGTGGTGCCCCTAGTTTTATTTTCCACTCTGGTTTCTTTTCTTTTTAATGATCTCGGGATCGTTTTGTTTACGATCACAGATCGATTCATTGCTATTCTTTGGTATACCCTTGAATTTATGGCTGCATTACCCATAGCGCAGTGGACACAGCATGCGCCTCCTTTTTGGGCGTTGTTATGCGGAGTTGTAGGTGCGGTGTGGCTGATCGCGCCGAAAGGTATTCCATTACGCTGGATCGGTGTCATTTGGCTCTTACCATTACTGCTTGTTGTTCCTGATCGGCCGCTTAAGGGTCAGTTTGAAATGACTTTGCTCGATGTCGGTCAAGGATTGTCGGTGGCTATTATTACGCGCAACCATGCGTTGATTTATGATGTGGGTGTTAGTTTAGGTGATAATTTTGATATGGGTCGCCAAGTCGTCGTTCCATATTTGCGGTATCGTGGTCTATCTACGGTAGATGTTGTTGTTGTGAGTCACGGTGATAATGATCATATTGGTGGTTTGGACTCCGTAATTGAAGCAATTGATGTACGACGTTTACTAACCAGCGTTCCCCAGAAAATTGACAACTTTAAAGCAGAGCATTGCGCCCAAAAAAACTGGACATGGGACGGTGTTTATTTTGAAATACTTCATCCAGAAAGCCCAAATACACATTGGGAAGGTAACAACGCATCTTGTGTTTTGCGCATCTCTGCCGGCGGCGATAGTGTTTTACTAACGGGAGATATAGAGCAAGCTGCAGAGCTTAGCCTGGTGGCCCGATTCAGAGATGATTTATCTACGGATATATTGGTAGCCGCTCATCATGGAAGTAAAACATCATCAACCATAGCGTTTGTTGATATCGTGCAAGCCAAAATAGTTCTGTTTCCCGTGGGCTATCGCAATCGTTGGAATTTCCCAGCCACAAAAATTGTTGATCGTTTTACCGCAACCGGCGCTCAAGTCTATGACACCGCACAAGAGGGTGCGATTAGTCTAACATTAGGAGATACCGTAAATAATGAATTTAATCCTAAAAGTTTTCGCGATACCAGCCGTTATTATTGGCATTGAGTTGAGTAAATTTAAATAGTGGGCCGGATGCATTTTCCAGATTGAATCGGAATTAATCCAGCGTAAATAAAACCCATTGTAGTTATGATGGATATAACCTGAGTTTTGCAAATGCTTGCGTTCATTCAACACAAGTAGAATTATTTGCAGGGTTTAAATAATAGTTTAAACTGAATTTTTTCAGTTTAAACAAGGAAGGTGACAGTCAGTGTTTGAATTTCTACAAGCGGGCGGCTTATTAATGGTCCCAATACTTTTGTGTTCGGTTGCTTGTTTCGCAATTATTGTCGAACGCTT
>QIKG01000092.1 GCA_003232965.1 Oceanospirillales bacterium | reverse complement strand
TGGGTAACCCGGGTAATTGCCATTCTTGCCGGTTTGTTGTTCTCCCTGCCGGCGTTGATTGGCTATATTGTTCTTGGCTATGTTCTGGATGAAACCCGTGAACGGACCAGTGGCTTCTTTAAAGGCTTGTGGTTGTGGATAAATGAGCGCATTCCTGCGCTAAAACAATACGGTGAAAAATCCGAAAGCTAGATTGTCGATCGGTTAAATGCAAATGGTGCGGGTCTAAACTTGTAGACCCGGTCACTTACAATTTGTGGGTCGAGCATCCCGCCGACTAAATAAAACCAGCCTTGAGCATAAGCTAAGCCGCGATGATCCATGCTGGCATATGGCAGTGGCGGCAGCTTTTCAGCTGTGAGTATATCTGCCCATACCGGCTGGGCAAAGATCAACAACAGGCTGAGAATAGCGTATTTTTTCATTCAGGTTTAGCAAAATGCTCGAGCAGTGATTCAGCCGTAAACGGCCAGCCGATTTCTATTTGTTTTACTGGGTCGTGAACGACTGGAATTCGCAGCTCATAACGCTTAAGCAACTCAGGATCATCCTCAATATTCACTCCTTTTACAAATTGTAATAGCCCGGCAGCTTTCAGTTCGGCGGCGGCTAAATCGCAAAGATGGCACTCAGGCCGGGAATATACTAATAATTTCATTGTCTTTTACCCTACAATGCAGAGTAGAATCTGCACTAATACCTATTGATGGAATATGAATCGTGAGTGTCAGTATATTCGACTTATTCAAGATTGGCATTGGCCCTTCCAGTTCGCATACGGTTGGGCCCATGCGAGCGGCCTGTACTTTTGCCCAACGCCTGGAGGAAAAGGCGTTGTTAAACACCATTGCCCGGGTTCGGATTGAGCTGTTTGGTTCGCTTGCCCACACCGGTCGTGGTCATGGAACTGACAAAGCGGTGATGATGGGGCTTGGTGGTGCTTTGCCGGATCAGATAGACCCGGATGAGATTGCCGCTGATTTAGTGACTATTCGTGAGTCGGGACAGATTAAGCTGTTTGGCCGACACATTATAAGCTTTGATGAAAAACAGGATCTGATATTCAATAAGAAAAAATCGTTGCCTTATCATCCCAATGGTATGCGTTTTAGTGCCTTTAGTGAGCAGGGAGAATTGCTACACAGCCGCGATTATTATTCGGTAGGTGGTGGCTTTGTGGTAAACGAGGATGAGGCCTCCGATGACCGGATTATTCAGGATGTTACCCCATTGCGGTATCCCTACGCGAATGCCGAAGAATTACTGGCGCAATGCAAAAAACATGGTTTACGCATAGCGGAAATTGTTTATCGAAATGAACAGGCATGGCGAGAAAAAGAGCAAATACAATCCGGGGTAAAAACACTCTGGGACGCTATGCAGGCTTGTATCAAACGCGGCTGTGAAGCCGAAGGCGTTTTACCTGGCGGCCTGAAAGTGACTCGTCGTGCCCCTGCCATGCTGCGGGAATTAACCCGGCGTCCGGAGCAGGCATTAAAGGATCCCTTGTCAATTCTTGACTGGGTAAATCTCTACGCACTTGCAGTCAATGAAGAAAATGCAGCCGGTGGCAGGGTGGTTACAGCGCCTACCAATGGGGCGGCCGGTATTATTCCTGCCGTGCTCAGCTATTATGTGAATTTTGTGCCGGGAGCCAGTGATGAAGGGGTATTTGAATTCTTACTTACAGCGGGTGCAATCGGCATTCTGTATTTAAACAATGCATCCATCTCTGGCGCTGAAGTTGGTTGCCAGGGTGAGGTTGGTGTAGCCTGCTCGATGGCTGCCGGTGGCCTGACTGCTGCTATGGGCGGGAGTATGGATCAAGTGGAAAATGCCGCTGAAATTGGCATGGAACATAATTTAGGGCTGACCTGTGACCCGATCGGCGGCTTGGTGCAGATTCCCTGTATTGAGCGCAATGCAATGGCGTCAGTGAAAGCCATCAATGCCCAGCGAATGGCGGCCCGGGGAGATGGCGTACACTTTGTATCTTTAGACAAGGTGATTAAAACCATGCGCGAAACCGGTGCGGATATGCAAACAAAATATAAAGAAACATCCCGCGGCGGGCTGGCCGTCAATGTTATTGAATGCTAATCCAGCGGCAGTCAGGCCTGTGCGCCATACCCCTGTTATTGTTGTTAGCGAGCATGCCTGCTGATGCCAAGCAGATGTATAAATATACCGATGAGCAGGGTATTGTTCATTACTCCGATAAAAAACCAATAACTGAGCAGAAAGTTGAAGCTCGACCTATGCGGATGCCGGCATCAGATGTGTTGAGCATGCGTAAAACCGGCACCCTAGCGAAGCCGGCCTATGCCATCCGTAATCATCTAGCTGGACCTGTAGAAGTTTTACTCACACTTACAGAGTCCATTTATGTGCGTTCGGAACCCGAATTACCGGCCAGCGTTATTCTCGCTGCTGGTGAGGAACGCACGGTGCTGAAAATATTTCCCTCGGTGCCTGGCGAAACAGGTTCGTTCAAGTGGCAATACAGTTCAGTTCCCGGAGACCCAAATGCACAGCTTGACTCGACAGCCTTGAATCGCATTCCATTCCCCCAGGGTGAGGTATATTGGGTGTCACAAGCTTTCAACGGTACGCAAACTCACCTGGATGAGCAGGCAAAATACGCTATCGATATCACCATGCCCGAAGGTACTCCGGTGCTAGCAACCCGGGCTGGGGTGGTAATGCAAATGGATGATGATTTTTTTGAGGGTGGAAAACAGCAGCAGAAATATTTATCTAAAGCCAATATTATTCGGTTGCTGCATGATGATGGAACAATGTCGGTATATGCCCACCTTAAACTTGATAGTGCAAAGGTTCGCCTAGGTCAGCGGGTAGCGGCTGGTGATCCTTTGGCCGAATCCGGAAATACCGGTTTTTCTTCAGGCCCACACCTGCATTTTGTAATCCAGAAAAATGTCGGCGGAAAATTGGTGTCACTGCCCTATAGTTTTACCCTGACAAATGGCGAGCAGGTGGTTCC
>QIKG01000301.1 GCA_003232965.1 Oceanospirillales bacterium | reverse complement strand
CCTGCTTTTTATACATTCAACGACTTCACTGGCGGTCGATGGTGATTCAAAAAAACCGCTCACGTTAGGTAACTTGCCAATCGATATCGGTCTATCGGGTCTCTTTTCCACTGGGGGTTCTAGTGCTGATGCTGGCGAACTGGCAGGGTTACAAGCCGGAGGACATGATCCTAATCGTAACGGCTTTACCGTACAAAATGTGGAGCTATCACTCAGCAGCACGGTGGATAACTATTTTGATGCCCAGACCCACCTGATTTTTTTAATTGATGCTGCTGGCGAAACCGTGGTCGAGCTGGAAGAGGCTTTTTTGACTACGCGGGGGCTGCCTGGTGGTTTGCAGGTAAAGGCGGGGCAATTCTTTACCGAGTTTGGCCGTCAAAACAAGCAACATCCCCACACCTGGGCCTTTGTTGATCAGCCTGTTATTTTATCCCGCCTGTTTGGTGGTGATGGTTTGCGTAGCCAGGGAGCACGTTTGGCGTGGTTGATGCCGGTGGCTTGGTATTCCGAACTCTATTTGGGTGCTCAAAATGCGAACGGCGAGACCGTGACGAGTTTTTTATTCGCGCCAGGCGAGGAGGTGGCTGGGTATACCTTGCAAGAACGCAGCGCCAACAAAGGCAGTGAACTGCTCTATAGCGCTCGCTGGTTGAATGGTCTTGACCTGTCGGAAGCGGTCAGCATGAATATCGGATTTTCTGCGCTGACCGGCCCCAACAGCAGCGGGGTCGATACCGATACGGCGATCTACGGCGCGGATCTCTACCTTAAATGGCAGCCGCTTCAATCCCAACGTGGCTTTCCATTTGTCGCCTGGCACACTGAATTTCTGCAACGCGATTATGACGCTCCCAATGAAACCTTGAAAGATTCTGGTGGTTTTACTCAGCTGCTGTGGGGCTTTAAACCGAGCTGGGTGGCCGGGCTGCGTTATGGTTTTGCGCGAGCTGACGGTGACACCGCTACCGACCCACTGCGAGATAACCGCACACGGATCTCACCTAATGTGACCTGGTATCTCTCCGAGTACAGCAAACTGCGCTTACAGTACAACTACGATAAAACCGAGCACCTGGCTGACAATACAAGTCACAGCCTGTGGTTGCAGCTTGAGTTCAATATCGGCAGCCATGCCGCACACACATTTTAGGAGAGGAACATGAGAACTTTTTTTATCACCTGCCTATGGTGTGTAACGTTATTGACCGTCCCGCAATCTCACGCGGCCTTGCAAATAGTGACGACAACCGAGGATCTTGCAGCCATCGCCAAGGCAGTGGGTGGTGATCATGTCAAGGTAGAGAGCCTGACACCGGGGTCACGCGATCCCCACTTTGCCCTGGCCAAACCGAGCATGATCCGTAAAGTTTATGGTGCTGATCTGTTGTTGTTGATTGGGGCTGACATGGAGATTGGTTGGCTACCGCCTTTGTTGAGGTCAGGGCGCAATAGCCAGGTATTGCCTGGCAACCCGGGTTATCTGGATCTATCGACGGTGGTCACTTTGCTGGGCAAACCAACCGGGCCGGTAAGCCGTGACATGGGGGATGTACATGCCCAGGGTAATCCACATTACTGGCTTGATCCTGAAAATGGTTTATTGATGGCGCAAGCGATAGCTAAACGATTAGAAACTATAATAGCAACGCCTACAGAAGCAACCTTGCCTCCTTCCAGCAACGTCTGACGAACAAGATAAAAGAGTGGCAGACCACGCTGGCACCGCTCAAAGGGGAGAAAGTCATTGCCTATCACACGTCACTGATCTATTTAGCGACGGCCTTTGGCTTTCAGATCGTCGATGAAGTGGAACCCAAACCGGGCATTGCTCCCACTGCCGCCCACTTGAATAACCTCATCAAGCGCATTGAGGATGATCAGATTAAATTACTGATCATGGAACCCTATTACGAACAACGTTCAGCAAAGTTTCTTCAGGATAAAGCGGGGATTCGTATTGGCGTGATACCCCAGTCCGTGGGGGCAAAGTCTGGTATTGATGATTACATCCAGTTATTCGATGCCATTGTTTCAGCACTGAAGCAAACAGGTACTTTTTAGTGGATGCCTGGTTAATTCTGCTGCCTGCCAGCATCTTGTGTCTGTTGATGATTGTGACCCATACCTATCTGGGTCTGCATGTGCTGGCACGCGGCATTATCTTCGTTGACCTGGCCTTGGCCCAAGTTGCTGCCCTGGGGATGAGCATCGCCTTTTTATTGGGTGAAGAGGCTCACGGTTTTATGGCACAACTCTACGCCTTTGCAGCGACCCTATTGGTCGCCTTCGCTTTTGCCCACCTGCGCTTCATTCCCAGTAAAACAGCGCGTGAAGTGGCCATCGGTTGTGTCTATGTCGTCTCTACCGCGCTGTCGATTGTGATTCTCAGTCGCTCCAGCCAGGGCATGGAGGAGCTGAAATCGATGTTTAACGGTAATATTTTGTGGGCAAGCTGGGATGAAATCATCGTCGTTGCGGTGGTCTATGCAGTGCTTGCTGCATTACATGGTTTATACCGCAAACGTTTTTACGCCTTGTCTTTTAGTAAGGATGGTAGTGAGGGTGGCGAAGAAGAATCGTCATTTTTGTGGGAGTTTCTGTTCTTCGCCTCATTTGCTGTGGTTATTACCTTGGCGGTGAATCTGGCGGGCATACTGTTGGTGTTTGCCCTGCTCATCATCCCTGCGTTTAGCGCCTCGATTGTCGCCTCAACATTTGCTGTCCGCCTTGGCTTAGGTTGGTTGCTAGCAATTATCGGCTGTATGGCTGGGTTGTGGTTGTCTTATAACGCTGATCTTCCTGTTGGCGCTACCGTGGTTTCGGTGTTGGGCGTTTTGCCGCTGATTGCTGTGGCCATTACATTTTTCAAACCACTGCATCGTTGAGCGCCAGTACCCACAGGTTAGATATGTAAACGATATAATTAGCTACATTTATCTCAGGCTAATATTCAATTAAATCAGTCGCCTATAGTTTCAAAATATGTAATTAATTATCTGAACGTCTATAGCACTAGAAATTCGAGGACATATATGTCCTCGAATTTTATATGGACAGTCGTTTAGCGTTCCTGAAAATCAATAATATCGTAATCTTGTCCACGTAATACCGAGCCTGTTTGTTCGGCGAAGAATTTTTTACCGGTTGCCTCTTCCACTGCACCTTGGATTGCACCTAGGGTGAAAGTGAGTTGACGCGAAGAGCCAGGCTCTTCGCCTGCTGAACACACGGTTTCACTCAAGTAAACCCGCAAGATATCACCCTCTTTTTCAACTTTAGCAATGTCACACAAACGTGTTCCCGTTTCTCCTATTGCTTCTTTGACTGCGGCTGTCCACTCTTCCATGGGTTTATCTGTATTGCTGAGTTCTAAGTCTTTAATAATAGTGCGCCCCCGGATACGACCCGCAAGTACCAGATTCGCTCGAGCTCCTTTTTCACCTAGAATATCTTCCAGTCCCACGACCAGTGCTTTTAAGCAAACTATACTACTAAAATCACCTAATTTTTCACGCATATTGGCATTGCTCATCCTCGTCTCCTCATGTCTTTTATCCTAGGAGCTATGTATTAAACCTTAGTTTATGCCCGTAGAGTTTGAGATTTAGGTGTCCGTGCACGCCCTTTTTATTTCATGTCGGTGTTAAGTACCAGAGCATAATTAATTAATTATGCTCTGGTACTTAACACTCCTCGCAATAGAGCGACTATTACGCGTCATTTTACCGGGCCATGAAATTAAAGAGAACGTAACATTAACATCTAAATCCCAATTGCTATGGGTATATTAGTTAAGTTAATACATGGAGTCTAGGTTTATACTTTTTAACTGAAAAGAGTAACGGCAGAAATTATTAATTCTTGATTGAAATACGAGGAATTAAGTTGGGCGCAAGTATCAAAATAAAAATAATCACCTATTACGTTTTATTTAGGGGCCGTTCTCAATGACCTGAGTAAGCGTGATACTGAGGAATTTTTCGTTCTGGCAAGGCGCATTGAGGCGTAATAGTTATTCTATTTGCAACGAATCGCAACGCCGGCAGCACGAAAAAGGACCAGAATAACGCCATGAACGGTGATTGAGAACGGCCCCTAGGTCTGCCCATTACCCACAAACATTTACAAGCTTTAAAAACAATGAGTTACAATCTGTGCTGCGAAATACCATAAAAATGAAAATTGTAACTACTCAGCGAGTAGCTACAATTATAGGTAACGGCTCAGATTGTAATACTGCTTCTTTAAGACGACAGCCTTTTAATTTACAGCCTCACAAGCTTCTTTGCGAGGTATTGTTAGCAACG
>QIKG01000127.1 GCA_003232965.1 Oceanospirillales bacterium | reverse complement strand
AATGGTAAACAATTCACGCCCATTAGTTTGCTCGCCCTTATTGGCATTCCGCTGAGTGATAACGCCGCTAATAGGAGCCGTAATGGTAAATACCTGCAAGCTCTCATTGCTTTCGATCCGAGCTAATTTCTGGCCCTTGCTTACCTGCTCGCCGAGTGCGGGGAATACAGACTTAATCAGGCCGTCAAAACG
Organism: Oceanospirillales bacterium; assembly: GCA_003232965.1. Lineage (GTDB taxonomy): Bacteria > Pseudomonadota > Gammaproteobacteria > Xanthomonadales > SZUA-36 > SZUA-51. Next base: position 7,082 of record QIKG01000127.1, on the reverse strand, counting down.
CGCGGTTACTTTGCGACTGCGCTCAAGATTGACTGCAACTTGACCGTATACGCTGATACTTCTCTCGATAACAACGGCTTGTGCTATCAGGGTTTCAACCTCCAGTGCTTCAGCCACTGCAGTTTCAATTTTTGTGCGGCCTTCAAAATTTTCATACTCCCAACGGTGTCTTGAACCCTTGTGCACAGCATTGATAGTAACCATAAATGAATGTGGCTCGTACACTACCGTATCACCCACCAACGCATCGCCCAGCGGAGAGAAGGCGATTTCATCCAGCTTGTCCCCAAGGCGGGTTAAAGTGACTTGCAGATCGATATCTTCGGGCGCCACCGGGCGATTATTCTTAGTCGCCCAGGCGCGAAACTCAGGTGGTACGCCGGTTTCAAAAATGGCCAGCTCAAGGGTGAAGTCACCATCTCTTAGCAGCCGTCCCCGATGCGGACCTTTTTCCGGTTCTGCCTCGTTGTGATCAGCGGATTCATCTGCATCTGTGTGTGAGCCATCCTCACCACAGCCGCTGAGCAGGCTGAGCATACTGACCAGCAGCAGCAATATCAGGATTTCCTTGAGCTTGAATGGGCTTGAAGTTTTCATTAGGTGTTTCCTGTTTTGGCTTAGAGACACGCCGGTTAATCGCTCGATTTCAATCAGGTAGCCATGCGCGGCAACGCTGGCTTCAACCAGCATATTGTGGGCATCGAGCAATTCGTTCTGAACACTGCGTAGTTCTAGGTAACTATAGCGGCCAAGTTGGTAGGCGCGGCGGGTTCCTACAAGGGCTTGCTCAAGGGGTGGAATAATATCGCTCTGCACGGTATTAATGACATGCAGGCTGTGTTGTAATTTTTCATAGATTACCAACAGCGCTGTTTCGCTCTGAATTTGTACGGCAAGTCTGTCATTATCGGTTTTCGCCAAATTCGCGCGGGCTTCGGCAATTCGCCCCGAGTTTCGGGTGTTTTTACCAAATGGGATCGAAATACCCGCGATCAACGATTGATCATTACCGATGTTGGTGTGGCGAATCCCGGCGCTAACACGCCAGCTGGGTTTGCTTTGCGCCAGGGCAAGGTCTAGTTCTGCTTGTTTTAACAGTTGGCTGGACAATAACCGGATAAACTCCGGGTTCTCGGGCAAACGCGATTTTAGATTTTCAAATGATGCGATCTGCGGGAGGATGAAAATATCACCCTCAACCCGGGAAAAAGACGGATTGCTCTCCCCCCATTGGGCTGCCAGCAGATGATTGGCTGCCCGGAGTTCGTGCACAATATCTTCGCGCTGTAGTTTGCTGTGTGCCAGTTCCGCTTGCGCCCGGGAAAGTTCCGCCGCAGGGGTGTGACCCGCTTTAACCCGCTTGCTTACCGATTGAATAATTTCTTCGGCCAGCTTAATGCTTTTATCAGCATTTAATTCGCGTGCTTGAAAAGCTAAGCTCTGTAGGTAGCGGCGAGCAGTTTCGGCTGCAGCATTCAATTGTTGAATGTCTGCCTGCGCTTTTATTAATGATGAGCCCGCAGTAGCGGCATTTATATAATGTTGGCGCAAGCCGCGTTCAAGCACCCAACTGATGCTCAGGGTAGCTTGCGCACCTGCCTAAAAAATCTTCCAATATAAAGCCTATTTCAGGGCTGGGGGCTATGCCCGCTTGTTCAATTCGTCCTTGCTGGGCTTTTAAACGGTAGTCATAAGCCCGCAGTTCCGGATTGTACTCAATAGTTTTGATGATGGCTTCATTTAGGCTCAGCGTGTGTGTTTCAGTGTCGTTATCAGCTGCATAAACAATGGCACTGAAAAATAGCAAAGCTAATACCGCAGCTGTGCGAAAAGTCAGTCGCTTGGTAGTGGGTTTGGCAAGAATAAAAAATGGCCGCATTACATAATCCTTGTGTACGCCTGTTGCTATGCAGGTATAAAGCTAAATAAAATGGGTTTTTGGTTTTAGAGCTTAGCCTTTTGTAGCTATAAATCAGCTACGCAATAAGTTAAGCGTAAAAGAACAAATAGATTAATTATTTCCGCGTGAATATACGCAGAGAATATTAGCGTGCTGGTGGTGCTCGCAGAGGCGGGGAAAGCAGGTAATAGCTATAAAATATTAGCTTGTTTTCTCGCCTGCGCTGAATAAACGGCCGGGAGCGGACGCATATCATCAAGGTGAAAAACAGCATGGGGATGGCAAGACCAAGGCTGCTGATATTGAGGTTTTTCAACAGGCCCTGATTACTGACTTCAACCTCTGAAATCACTTCCTCATTATGCTCATGGGATAAGTCGTGGGTAAAGTGAGCTTTGCTTAAATAAGCACTGCTGGTTTTTTCAACAAGGCTTTGGCTATGGCCCGGATCGCCCGCATGCTCATGATCCAGCGAATGAACATGCAGCTTTACACTAGGCATAGACAGCAGTAACAGCGAGAGCAGTAAGCTCAACACTATAAATCTACGCTTGTTTAGCTGGCGGAAATATTCCATATAGCCCTAGTGTAATCAATCTAATCAATCAAAAGCAAATCTTAATAACAATATCAATACCTATTTGTCATTCCGGAAACCAGTCGAAGTACCATTGGATCCCCGTCCCCCGCCTTCGCGAGGGCATGCTGCGCGAGGATGACGAGCCTGAGGTTAAGAGCTAGCAATTATGCTTTATTAGGCTTCTTCATCGGTATACACACACTTATTTTTCATCCGCTTACGGATCATTGTGTTCATATATTCCCTTTCACTGTCTTTGTTTACAAACATAGGCGGGGTTTTGTTAACCAGTAAAATAAAGTCTCCGGTCTTTGCTTCATCTTCGCTCCATGTGGGTGACTGTGAATCTTTCACGGCCACCGGGGTTATAACAGCAACTTTCAGTTCCGGCATGCGGATAAGTAAGCGCTCGACGGTGCCAAGGCCAGACTCTGAATGAAAGCTGCCGGTAAGATGCAAGACTTTACGCTCCGGATTGTCCTGAAGGTGCATGGCGATGGTTTCTGCCATGGTGTCATCGCGCAAAACCTGGGCTGAGAAACTCCGGATTGCCATTGCCATACCGGCATCCATGGTTTTTTTCTTCTTTTTGGGATCAGCGGTATCTTCAGTATCAGCGCCGTGTGCTCTACTGCCGCCCATAAAGCCCAAATACTTATCCCGATAAGCGCCCTCATGCAGGTTCAGCTCTTTTGCCAACCAGCCGCGATCCGGCATTGGAATTTCATCTAATACCTCTGGGCCCTTCTTGCCAACACAAATAACCGCATCTTTAGGTGCGTTGGCGGCTAAAACAGGTAAGTTATTGGCCTTGGCATACTCCACCAATGGGCGGTAACTCTGTTCATAGTTATCCCAGCCTCGGCCATCTTTCTGCAGTACTTTTTCACCGATTTCCCCATTCAGATACTGGTCAAGCAATGGCTGTATATCGCGCTCAATTTGCTCAAGCGAAAGGGTCATAGCAGGGTTTTTGGACTGTAGTCCGTCGAAAACTTGCATTTGCGCCAGGTGGATTCCGGAGTGACCATGAAATTCACCAAAAAACACCACATCATAGGCACTTAACTGGTCAACAACCTGTTCCAATGACTGCACGCTACTGTCTTTCCCGCGCACCCAAATGGTATCGTAAGTTGTGTTTATCGGGCTGATAACAGGCGTTGCTGCGACTATCTCTGCTGCTTGGTATGCAATGGTTGATGCACACGCGCTGAGGCCTAAAGTAATGGCGGATCCTAATAATAGTGATGATTTTTTCATACTTATGGTGTTCTTCCTTGCTAATACTGTGGAATTTAGTTTGTGCTATTAAAATAAACTATTTTCACATAGTACAATGTATTTCCTGAGTATGCCCCGAGTTTTTAGAACCCAAAAACCACAAACTACTCAAAATTAGCTTCATACCGGTGTAAAACAATGCTATTTTGGGGCAATTAAATTTACCTTGCAAGAGATGAAATATGAAAAGCTTTCTAATCGGATTCGCTTTATTAGTAATGGCAAGTGGCCTTCAGGCTCAAGAGGCGCTATATCACCACGATCTTGATATCGAGGTAGACCCAATAAAACACACTGTTTTAAAGTGAGGGATAGCATCACTATTCCGGCAAGTGCTGAGCTTTCGATACTGCGCTTTTCGCTACATGAAGGCTTATCACCCAGCAGTCCCAGCGCTGGTGTGACTATTACTGAAGTCGAAGATGCGACAACACCTGCCGATAAGGGCATGGATCAGGAAGATCATCGCTCAGTATTCAAAACCACCACCTACCAAATTAATATCGAGGGTCAGCAGCCGGATTCATTGGTGATTGAATATGCTGGGATTATTCACCACCCAGTAAAACAGATGAATGAAGAGTATTCACGCGGCTTTAGCCAGTCACCAGGCTTGATTGATGAACAAGGGGTTTTCCTTTCTGGATCAACCCACTGGATACCCTCTTTTGGGGATGAGTACATTACCTATAAGTTGAAAGTGCAGGTGCCTGCCGGCTGGCGAACGGTTAGCCAGGGTGCTAGAACTGCACAATCTGAAGATGACAACTATCACATAGATACCTGGGAAGTAAACACGCCTACCGAAGAAGTATTTGTAATATCTGCCCAGTTTACAGAGTATGAGTATCAAGTTGGTAATGTCACAGCAATGGCGTTTTTGCGCGACAAAGATGATGCTTTGGCCAATAAGTACCTAGAAACCACCGCGCAGTATCTGGAGATGTATCGGGAGCTGGTTGGTGTTTATCCCTACTCCAAGTTTGCCCTGGTCGAGAACTTTTGGGAAACCGGCTACGGTATGCCGTCCTTTACTCTGTTGGGCCCGCAAATAATCCGCTTCCCTTTCATATTACATTCCTCCTATCCGCATGAACTGCTGCACAACTGGTGGGGAAATGGTGTATTTGTGGATTTTGAAACGGGTAACTGGTGTGAGGGTTTGACCGCCTATATGGCTGATCACCTCATCGCTGAACAGCGTGGCAATGGTGCTGCCTCCAGACTTTCCACCTTACAAAGCTATACAGATTATGTAAACCCTGATGATGAATTTCCTTTAAAAGACTTTATTTCCCGCACAAATGCCTCTTCTTCTGCGATTGGTTATGGCAAAACCTCGATGATGTTTGACATGCTCAGGGAGGATGTTGGCGACGATAATTTTAGGCGCTCGTTGCAGAAATTTTACCGAGATAACAAGTATAAACGGGCGGGATATACCCAAATCCGTGAATCTTTTGAAGAAGTTACTAACAAGGACCTGGGTGATTTCTTCGATCAATGGGTCAACCGCAGCGGTGCACCAGAGTTAAAAATCAAATCAGCATACGCTGACAATAATGTGGTGGAGTTAGAGCTAGAACAGATACAGGCGGGGGATGCTTATACGCTGTCGATACCCGTGGTTGTCTATACCGCCGATAAAGCCCACAAACAAATGCTGGCAATGGATAAAAAACAACAAAAATACAGCTTGCAGGTAGATGGAACCCCGCTGCGGGTGGATGTAGACCCGCAATTTAACCTGATGCGGCGACTGCATTTTCAGGAAATTCCACCCGCATTGTCAAAAATGTTTGGCGCCAGCAAAACTCTGATGATTTTGCCTTCTAAGGCGAATGCTGAGACTATTGCGCGTTATCAGCAACTGGCAAAAATCTGGAAAGCTAATAAAGGTGAAGAATTTAGCGTAAAACTGGACTCGGAGGTCAGCAGCTTACCTAAAGATCGCAGTGTTTGGGTATTGGGTTGGAACAATAGCTGGCGTAAAGCCATCGATAGTGCACTGGAGCCTTATGACGCGGAAATTGGCGAGGATGCTGCCCGCTTCGGTAGCGAATCTGCAAACGCAGCCGAAAATAGTTTAGTTGTGGTAACTCGCCACCCAGACGACACTAACTTGGCAGTCGCCTGGTTAAGCGCGCACGATAGCGAGGCTGTCGCCGGCCTTGCTCGCAAACTACCGCATTACGGGAAATATTCATATCTGGGTTTTACCGGTACAGAACCCACTAATTCGCTTAAAGGCCAGTGGCCCGCGATTGGCTCACCCTTGTCTGCTGATCTTGTTGATCAGCCCGGCAAATTGCCAGCACTCAAAAAGCGCCCGGCACTGGCCATGTTGGCGCCTGTGTTTAATGCCTCAAGAATGCAAATTGATGTTGAAACACTTGCTGCAGATGATATGCAGGGTCGGGTTCCGGGATCGAAAGGCCTAGACAAAGCTGCCGACTATATTGCCGCAGAATTTGCCAAAGCCGGTCTGCAGCCTGGCGGTGATAATGGTACTTACTTCCAGTCATTTAGCATTAAGGGAGAACATGGCAAGCCGGTAACGGTTAAGAATGTACTTGGTGTTATCCCCGGCAAGCAGGAAAAAATGCAGCAGGAATCCGTTGTTCTCAGCGCACATTATGACCACCTTGGTGAAGGCTGGCCAGATACCGCTAGTGGTAATAAAGGCAAAATTCATAATGGCGCCGATGACAATGCCAGCGGTGTGGCAGTGATGCTGGAGCTGGCACGGACTCTGGGCAAAACCATGAGTCCGGACCGGGCGGTAGTATTTGCCGCCTTCAGCGCCGAAGAAGCCGGGCTACTGGGTGCCCGACATTATGTGAAAGCAGCCAAAACCTATCCTATAGAAAAAGTTATTGGTAATTTAAATATAGATACCGTTGGTCGTCTGGGCGATAACAAACTATTAATTTTAGGTTCCAATTCTGCGCGTGAATGGAAATTCATCTTTATGGGCGCCAGCTTTGTAACCGGGGTGCAAACCGAATTACCCACTCAGGATATTTCTTCCAGTGACCAGGTCGCCTTTATTGAGGCGGGTGTACCGGGTGTGCAGTTCTTCGCCGGAGCCAGTCCTGACTATCACAAGCCGGGTGATACAGCTGACAAAATCGACTACAAGGGCTTGGTCAAAGTAGCCGCAATTGTTAGAGAAGGGCTTGAGTACTTAAGTGTGCGTCCGGACCCAATGGAGTATCAGGGAGAGAAGAAAATCGCCGGGTCAGAAAAAGCTCAAGCAGCGAAAAGACCAGCTGGCGGGCGGCGCGTTAGCACGGGCATCATGCCGGACTTCGCATT
>QIKG01000221.1 GCA_003232965.1 Oceanospirillales bacterium | reverse complement strand
GCTTCACCGAATATATTAGTCCGCTCATATGGTGTCTGCAGGTAGTTAACCGGCGCATAATTATAAGTGCGTCCATCATGTGGCACCATCAGGCCAGCCTGATTAGGTGAAGTTGCTGGGTTACCAATTAAAAACAGGCCGTTTCCAGGATAATCAAGAGGAGAGGGTATAAAGTTACCATCGGCATCTTCTATCGGCCGACCATCTGGGCCGAGTACAAAGTCACGAGCTGAGAAGAAAGGTAGGCGACTTTCTGGGATACGTGATGAACCAATTGGCAAACAACCGCCTGTAGGTGTACCGTTGTATGGAGCGGTAATCTGGTTTTCACAACCACCGGCGTCTCCCAAAATATAATATGAATTCTGCATGAAGTCCCATGGCACATCGCGTTGGAAAGCTTCTTCCTGAGTTACAAATTCTGCACCAAACACAAAGTTACCGCTGTCGAATTCACGACCAGCGATTAATGAGTAGGATTCCTGACCGCCTTTTGAATTAAACCAGTCTGCCGTTTGAACGGCGACTTCAATACCGGTGAAATCGGAGCGGGTGATGATGTTTACAACACCAGCAACAGCATCTGCACCATAAATAGCTGAGGCACCGTCTTTCAGGATTTCAACACGCTCGATCATGGTAGATGGAATTGCCTGATAATCACCACCGTCAACAACACGTCTGCCGTTGACTAGGGTTAATGTACGGTTAGTACCCATACCGCGCAGATCAATCCTTACCGTACCATTACCACCATTATTGGTAGTAGTACCGATTGGAGAACCGGACATTGATGGGATGCTTTGCAGTAGGTTACCAACATCTGTCAAACCGGTAATTTCCATATCAGCGCGATCTAGTACGGTAACCGGGCTGGCGCTATCGATATTAGCACGCCTAATACGCGAACCGGTAACGATTACTTCTTCAAGTGCATCTTCTGCATCTTCTGTAACTTCATTAGCTACATCTTCGGCGTCTTGTGCAAATACATTTGGAACCAACGCTAATGCGCCAATACCAAGCGCAAAGCGAATCGCCGTACTTAGTTTTGAATTATCAGTGGACATAAGGTATTCCTCTAGGATAGTTTGTCTAATTATCTGTTGATTTGAAGATCACAAGATCTTCCGGTTAATTTAACACAATATTAACGATGACAGTATACATCAATTACACTCACTATCCAAACATTACCCAAACCTTATAAATTGCATATGATATATACCTATTTCGCCACAATTATTCATATTTTTGATGTAAAAACGCGCGAAGTTAATATTTAGTAGTTTTATTACCTAGATCCTGCAAGTGATCGTGCTTAGGCAGTGCAAGATATTGATCCGTAAAGTAAATGATAAATTGAGTGGGATCCTCATTGTGATTGCCGAAAAGTTTCATTCACTTTACGGATCAAGAGCTTGTGCTGAGTGAGTGCGAGCACTTGCAGAATTTAGGTATTAGCTAAAAACGAGAAAACCCCGCAATTGCGGGGTTTGCCAAGATAACGAATAGACTATTATCTATGCTGTAACATTTACTGCCTGTGGTCCTTTCGGGCCATCTTCTACATCAAAGTTTACCGTTTGGCCTTCAGCCAATGTACGGAAACCTTCACTAGCGATAGCAGAGAAATGTACAAACACATCTTTGCTGCCATCTTCAGGGGTGATAAAGCCGAAGCCTTTGGATTCGTTAAACCATTTAACGGTTCCTGTTGCCATGATAATTACCTCATTAACATTAAAAAAGTATATTGGATGTTACAAATCTAACAGGGAAATTAACAGGAGAAATCTTCTGACAAGAACCAGTTGAAAATGTAGCGTAACGCAGTATAACTGTTTTTAAAGGAAAAATCACCCTAGTGGAGCCTGATTGGCTTTTAGAATATCATCAATTTCACGAACTTTCATTTCCGGTAATTTTTGCTCAAGTGTATCGCGTCTACGAATTTCACTATCAACATACTTAATCCATTGACCTGCCGCTCGCTTACTACGCTTATCCTTACTAGCCGCCTGGAAAGCTCGGCGTGACTGCTCAAGTTTTTTCTGATTAAACAAAGCCATACCATACATTATATTTGCGGTATCTTTACGCTTCACACCACCAATTGCCAAACCTTTTTTAGCTGAATCAGCAGCATTGTTCCATTGCTCTAGGTTAATATATGACTGTGCCAAGCGGATATAAAGTTCTCCGTCATTACCAACTGCAGCTGCCCGTTTTAATGGCGGGATGGCTTTCTTGTCTTCTCTGGCAGAATACCAAGCTTGTGATAATAGACGCAGATTACGCACACTTTCATCTACATTATTGGCTTTCATTTCAGTTTCGAGCAACTGCGCCGCTTTTATCGGCAGCTCATGCATCAAGTACAGATTTGCCAGGTTGACTGCATGTTTTTTCTTATCAATATAGCCTTTCTCAAAGAGCGACTCTGTTAACACCAACTGTTTTTTGGTATCGCCCAACTCACTATATACACCCGCTAGGTTTAGCACATAAGTGTCTTTAGGGTAAGATTCAATTAACTGCTCGAGGGTTTTCAGCATATTGGGGTAGTCTTTTAGCTCATAGTAGCAAAATCGTAGCAGTAACAGCCAAGCTTCCTTAGGTGTTCTACCCTGATCTATATACATATCGATGGCTTTTTTCAGCGGGGGAATGGCTTTTTTGAAGTCCTCCATCTGGTAATAGGCAGAACCTTCTAAATTATAAACATCGGCGGCCGGCGAAGGCACGATAACGCGTAAGCGCCTTAGAGTGGCAAGGGTGTTTTTGTAGTCTTCGGTGGTGAAGTGTAACTGAGCCATTGTTTTCAGTGAGGTTTGCTGTAGCGCTTCAGGCAAATCAGGTAGAGCCAAGAGACTCTCATATGCAGAAATGGCTTGTTTATAGTTCTCCTGAACATAATAGGCATAGGCTGTTATATTCCAGATTTGTGCCTTTTCGTAAGGTGAAAGCTTTTTCTTTTCTTGCAAGGTGCGTATTTTAGCTATAGCCCCATTAATGTCT
>QIKG01000025.1 GCA_003232965.1 Oceanospirillales bacterium | reverse complement strand
AGGCTGTTGATATTTAATACTATTTCGATGTAAAACAGTCGAAATTTTGGCTTAGAGTGCCTTTTTTGGCACCAAAATGGGTGGTGTAAGCACTTGTCAGTTCTTTGACCTGATACAGGTTCGCATTCTGCTGGACTGATCGTCCTTTGCCCTTAGTGCCCAATTGCTCTATTACGTTCTCTACAAAAGTCTGGCTACCTACTGCCACACCCTCACTCCAGATTTTCTGGCGCTGGCCATTATTCTTGCTAAGTGCGTCGTCAACCCATTCTTGATGGTGGACTTGTAAGTGCGTTTCATCTTTCAGCCCTAGCAACGATGCCAGGGCAACCCTGTCGATGATACGGTAGCGCTTTGGCGGTGACTGGATCTCGTGGTAAGCACTGTGTTTCCACTTACCGGGATGTGTGACGACACCCGCACGCACCATGTTCATGTCTATATAGATAAGACACCTTGCCAGGTATTCATCTGTATCCATGGCAGTGGCAAAATAGCGATCTTCCCAGTAGGCCCCCTTTCGCTTTTTTCGCTGGTTGTATTCCTGTGCGGTACGCCCCGCAATGAGCTGCATGCTTCTGGAAATAACGTTTTCACCCGTATCCATTACGAGCAAGTGAATATGGTTCGACGTAACGATATAGCTCAGCACACAAAGCCCATAGCGCTTCTTTGCCTGGAATAACCAGTAGCACCATCGTTCCCGGTCACGACTGAACTTCAGTAGAAATTCCTGCTTATGACAACGGTGTGTGATGTGCCAGATGTGGCCTGGCAGTGAACGGTGTGTGATATGCCAGACGTGGCCTGGCATTGAGTGGCGATTGGCTCTTGGCATAACACTTCATCCTTAAAGTTGTTATTTAGCTGGGAAAACGGGCCATTTAAGGCCTGCAGATGGCCAATACTAGCTCCATTATTCTATCTTATCAATGAGTTGGCTTGGTCCGACCCCGTTGATTTTCGCCCGTTGATTTTCGGACTTGATGGGGAACCCTTGGTGGGGGAACCCTTGGAGCTTGATACCATTGGAGGAAACCGGGGGTGAATGCCAGGCATTATGATGTTAACTTATTATTTTAACTCCGCCCCCTATGTTCTAATGCCGAAGATGACCATAAGTTCTTTAATTACTCAGATCGAAACAGCCGCCATAGCGTCAGCTGGTCAGGAAATCCAGTTGAATTAAACGCAATGCTTGTTTGAAATTTCTTCAGGGCTTGTTGTGTGTTTTCATCATAGTCGCCGGTTACTTCTCCCTGATAATAACCCGAAGCCTGGAGTTTTTGTTGGGCTCTTTTTAGGGTGGTAACATAAAGAATGGTTTTGCGTTCGCCTGCTACTATTTCGATCTTTTCTGATTGCTGTATCAAGCGTTGATTAGCTAATTTTCCCAGCAGGCTGCTGATAACTGAGAACACTAAATCTTGCGGATTTCTTTTACAGTGTTTTTCAAGAATGGACATTAACAGTTCGGTCGTTTCAAAAGACAGGGCATCGTAATTTTTGTCGCTGTACTGGTTGCGTCCGGTTATATAACCATCGACCCACGATGCTGCGATTAGATAGACCTCCGACTCGGCTTGTTTTTCTTGATAAAATAATGCGCAGGGCATGAGACCAGCGCCACGAATAGCAAACTGGCCTTTATCATCTGCTGCTGTTGATAGTAACGGAATGCTAATGCCAAACCATGTAAGAAGAATAATGGCTGTCGTTTTACTGATGGTTTTACTGCTAAGCGTTAAGCGCATGGTTATCCTTATGTTTTCTGCTGTATTTTTGATGCGTCCGCACACTGATCAGTATCAACAGACCCATTAACATCAGTGCCATCATACTGGGTTCTGGTACTTCAGTGATGCTTAACAGAAATGATTTGCCTTTTACGGTATTGAAACCGCCTAATTCAAATTGCTTGTTATAGACATTGAAACCTACTTTATCAGTTTCGAACAAGGTATTGCTTATGCCTAATAAGTTGTTCAAGCTGATTGGGCTAAAGTTCAATATATTAAGACCACCGATAACACCGGTTGCGCCGAATTTTAAGATATCGAGCGTGCCAACAAGACCTAGGTCGATACCTAGTTCATTTCTTAGCATGGCGTCGACCCAAAATGTCGGTGTGATTTCGGTATCCTTAAATATAGCGAAGTCAGATAGATTTTCCCAGAGGCCTGTCCAAGAGTTGCGCAAGCCTAACAAGCCGGCTATTTCGACGGGGCTGCTAAAGGCGATAGAGGCCATTAATGTTGGAATCATTTCGAAGTCTTGAGTGATACCAAGTACGGGGCCAGCATCGACATCGATGAGATCTAATGATGCTTCAAGTTTGAATGGTCCGGCATCAATCGGCGTTATATTGATACCGGCTGGAGGTAATCCCGCAAATAAAGTTGCGGCGCCATCAATATCTAGCTGCATTGACAACAGGTCGTCGCGACCGCTGGAGGTGACTTTTTCGCCGTTGCCCGTTCCTTCTGTGGCAATGTCAGGGGCTTGAACTTCTAGTTCTGCCAAGTCGACAGATATTGACGGTACTGGAGGTAAGCTGGTGGCAAGTGTAAGGCCGAGAGGCCCGGTAAGTTTAAAGCCTACCAGTGGTGGGGATACGGTTGCGCCACCCTCTAAGGTGAGTGTTTGGTTGAGAATTGGGATTTCTGCAAAGGGTTTATCATTGGGCATTACGCCATCGAGAATTTTAAGGCTATTGGGATCGATTGAAACGATCCGTTGGTTCATATCAATGGTAGGTAGTGCGACGGTGCCTTCTTTGCAGCCCAAGGTGAGTGCACAGGCGGTAGCTTCCACTGAGCCTGAGAGTTCTAACACAGCACTAATATAAGCCTCCATCTTGGGTGATTGAGTGGCAATTTTGCCTTCATCAAAGATGCTGCTGGTGTTGAGGTCAATAAACTCTGAAACTTTAATGGAGTCCGGTAAATCAGCTAAGGCAGAAAACTTGACATTGGTATCGATTGAGCCGCTGTCAATTGAATAGCCAAACTCGAGGCCGGCTTTGCCGCTGGAATTAATAACTAACTTTGCCCCGGTTCGGGTGTCTGCGGTGACGGCATCGGTGGCGGGTTTAACTGTAACGTCTTTCCAGCAGCCGCAACCGGTGTAATAACCCTTAAACCAATTAGACCAGGTGGGGGTAGGAACCCAGATTTTAGGTTCATATACCGGCACTGTAATTTTGCCAGTAGCGGGAATAACTACAGTATTTTCATTGCCTGCTATGCCGCCAATTGTCGCTGTTTTGTTGGACCATTGGGTACCAAGGAAAATAGATTCACTTTTAGTGAACGCGCCCCCCGACCCCCAAATGCTTTGATCGTCACTTTCAAAGCTGAGGGTGCCGGAATCATAAATAGGCAAAGAATGACTGCTGTTAGAAATAACGAGCAGCGTAATAGAAAGAAAAAGTTTAGTGAGATGACTTTGATAAGCGTTACTATTCATAATTGCTCCGTTACTACAGTTTAATAGTCAGATTGTGCAATTCACGAATGAAAGCAGAATCATCATAAGACCATAATAAAATATATAAACATTCTACACTAATACCTTGTAAGTAAAGGGTTTGCAGTGATTACTTGCGAAATATTGACTTTGTGTTTTACAGAAAAGATTTAACGCAGTCGCATTTAGTATATAAGAGTCACAGATGATATAGAAACACAGTTTACCCGGATAGTTCGCTGCAGGTTGACAGCGGTCATTCGTATAGCACCAGCCAAAGGCTATAGTACCGATTTTGGCCTTTATCCCCTTTTGGGTTGTCGAGCCCGGATGAAAAAGAAT
>QIKG01000071.1 GCA_003232965.1 Oceanospirillales bacterium | reverse complement strand
CCACAGTGGCGGCTAGCCTGATTGCTGCATGAGAGACACGCGTACCCGGTTCCAGCATAATACAGGCGATAGAACCGACCGGAATATGGGTGCGCACACCGTTTTTATCGACCAGTACAAAGGCACCATCGATCACATCAAGCTGGCCGTATGCGAGAAAGATCATCGAGACACGATCTTTGATGGGGATGGGTTTTAGGGGCGGTAACATCGCTGATCTTTGCCTATATGATTTCTGTCTTAGTCATTAATCACTTGTTCGCCTGGTTTTTTGTCAACCACTTTTTCACTGCCATCAATAAATTTCCGCCTGAACAATGCACTCATCCATCATCGTTTTAGAGACAATATCACCGGAATAATCCGCAACATTACGCTGCTTACGCAGCGCATCGAGCACCATCATTGTATCACTTTCAAGACCGATAGTTTTCATCAGCGACTGCAACATGGTTTGGTGATGTCCGGGTTTGCTTGTAAGTGTGCGGTATCCGTTTGCCCGCAGTGCGAGATTTGATAGCTGCATAATGGCTTTATAGGCCGCATCGAAACGGTTCTCCTGACTGACTTCAATGACATGCGCATCCGCAATATTACGCTCGGCAGCCTGCAATAGTTTAGCAATGGATTGATCATCCGGCTCAATCTTCTCCAGTGAGATCCCAACCAGATTATCCAGGCTCATCACTCATCCCCACAACAAACAACTTAGGCTTAGCCTGCAACTCTTTGACAAACGCATCCTTGTTAATAGACATCTGTTTCCATTCCTCCTCGCTGAATACCTTTGGGTTTATCTCCCGCCCCACTGTTTTCTGTGTGGGGTATAGCGCTTTTACGACTTCACTGTAACCGACATCACCGACCAACAGCACATCCACATCGCTGCCACTGCCCTCCTGCCCACTGGCCATGGAACCAAACACAAAGGCCACCTTGATACGTTCATTCAATGGTGCCAGCGCATCCGCCAATACATCCACCAGACCAGAGGTTTTACGTAGGATACTCGCCAGCTCATAGTAAACAGGACAATCTCGGTTAGCGCTATAAAAAACCTGATTCCCCTTTGCCTCCTTATGCAATACCCCCGCTTCAGATAAGCGGGTTAACTCTTTGTGCAGTGTGCCGGCCACAGTGCCGGTCAAGCGGGCTATCTCACGCACATGGTAGTTCTGGTCTGGGTGCAACAACAGCAAACCCAGCACACGGCGGCGATAATCTTTAAATAACAGTGATGCCAACGCAGACATAACAGACTCCAAATGTAGCTTTTATTGCTACGAATGTAGCTTTTATTGCTTCATTAATCAAGGGTCACGCTTTTACCGATATCACTCTTTACGGTCTCACCACCCCTGGCAACAGAACCATGGATAAATGCGATTTTTATCTTGTTTGCAAATGGCAGCAGCGCCCCTGTGTGTGTCAGCATAGTTGCGCCCTGCCAAGGTAGCTCCGTCAATATCGTTCCCACTTTAGGTGTGATAGTACCCATTTGGGGTATTTCAATTCAAAGAGCTAACGGGCAGGCTTCTCACAGCATCAACAACTATTTTATGCTCTTTGTACCAGCAGTAGACCGCAGCCGAAGGCTTTGGCAGGGCCGATGCCTTTGATTAGTGCGGCTGACAATCGCTCAGAATCAGTCACCGTCAACACACCTTTATAATCCAGTGTTCTATATTCAATAGGAGACTTTGCCTTTCGTTTGTATGCCTTGTGGCACCGATAGTCTTCTATAATCATATCGTTTTCAGAACATGAAAAACCATTGCACTCCGCCCGTGATGTTAGCCACTGATAACCAGCACGTTGTATAAGTTCGCCAATGGGCGGTAGCTCCTCTTTAGTTTCATTTTTTCGAGATTGGAATTTAGCATCCATCACCACATCGTGACGATGAGATCGCCCGTTCTCATCCTTGCGCGTAACCACAGGATTGACCCGAATATTAAATGAGAGTTTTTGACCCACTTTAATCTTTGGTAAGTAGGGTTTGCTTTGAACTTCCCAGGCACCTTCATTCATCAGAGGCTGTCGTTGTGATACCAGATAATAGACCCGACTCAATTCGTGCTGCTCACAACGGTAGACAAAGTCTCGTTTTGCCTTTTGATCTTCAGGAAACAGTTGCCACAACGCTTGATGTTCGAAATAGGGGTTACCCGCTATATTGCGTAATAGGCGATTGGCCTGATAGTTTCCTGCACTCAAAGTAACACGGCTAAAATAGCTCACGATGCCTCCCGTACAAATGTCAGGTGATGCTCTTTTCGGATCATAAACTGCCAGCGACGGCGACTGCTAATTTTATCTCGACGTTCCGTCACCATATGATTGCCATCAAGTGGGAAGCCGGTCTCTTCGAGTGTCATATCTTCCCAACAATATGTTGCCAACGGTTCGGCTGCTGACGATGACAACTGTTCGACATCAAGCACCTCGTCACAGACAGTAATTTTTTTAAAGGCATGGCTTAAATTCTCAGCCTGCAACACTTTTGGATTAATGGGTTTGGCCAATGGGCAGGATTTTCGCCCAAGATAGAGAGTGAAATGGGGTTTGCGCAGAGCCTGCTCAACACGTTGTAGCGTGTAGGGTGTTTTGTTCTCTCCTCGTTCCCACAACGCAATAGTGTAATGAGCATCAACACGATAATCACGACTGGATAGAATGGTATTCATTTGATGTTTATCTACCCCCATTTCATCTTTGCGTGTGTAATAACGCCGCCCTCGATCCGGTGGTGGTACCTGGACGGTGTGATAGTCACGCAACAAACCACCCGATGAATCAATACGCACGGCAAAACCATAAGCTTCAGATAAAGCGATATGGGCAGATTCATCATCTCGTTTAATACCCAGCGCGGCAGCAATCATCCCCATCACCGCTGACTTTGTTGGGTGTCCCTGCGTAGGGCGCACTTCGCCAACAGCAATGTCACCCCAGGATGCCATCGGCCCATATAAACTACAGAGTAGAAAGTTTGTCATCACACTACTCCACAGCTGTGGCCATAATGGC
>QIKG01000075.1 GCA_003232965.1 Oceanospirillales bacterium | reverse complement strand
AGTTTTCTCTGATAACAAATCCTCAAGAGATAACCACGACAAATCATTTCGACTAAGCCCCAGCTTATCCCATTTGGTATTTGTAGCTTCAAACCAGGCCGATAAAAATCGACTAAAAACAAACTTACACTCCTCACGATTAAAAATTGATGAACGAATAAAGTCAATCAACTGCGTAGCTGATATGGGTAGCTTGTGTGAATTCAACAGAGCGGTTATTTTTCGGTCTTCTACTGCATTCAGTTGAAACGCACTGTTAGCTGTATGAGCTATTGTGCTTTTAGACTGACGAGTAATATCGGCTGCGTTAATGGGCAAAGAGCGCATATCAAAATTACTTGGGCGCAAATAACCAAATTCCAACGACCAGGCTTGTGGATCTAATAGACCATTTCTTAACCTAGTTGCAGCATCGATAAGGCGATTGGTAATAGTTCCTACAGATTGCCTAAGTTGATTGCTGCGAATTTCACTAAGCACTCCAGTTGAAACCAGCGAACGAATCCATTCTTCTGCGATAAAAGCACAACGGGCAAACATAGAAAAAGCAAAACCGCCCATTTGCGACTGCTGGAGAAAAAATGAAGCTTCTGTGTTTTTGCTTGAGGCTGCCTGTATAAGCCAATTTTGTTCCAGGTTTTCCAAAATCTGTTTGGCGAGGGGTAGTCCGCTGCGTTTATTTTGTTTAATGGCATTCAGCGTGATTTCTTTTAAACCCAGTTGCCAGTTTAATTGCGAAGTAGGATTTAAAACCCCCGGATAACGAGATTCTAGAGTGTCTAAAAGCCCTGGAATATAACAGCTTTGAACGATATCAAACTCAACTTTGTCATGTAGCTCAGGTGATGATTTTAGCCTTCCAAGCCAGGCCTGGATGAGGCTATTTGTATCTTTTTTCGCAAGGGATTTTGGTATCAGTGAAGCAAATGAAGCGCGGGTATCAATATATACGAAGCCTCCAAAACTTACTGCAAGGTTTTGTTTGTAAATACATTGATAGCCCATAGCTTGTCGAGATTTATACCAGTTACTTTGGCTGATCAAATGGCTGAATAAAGATAAAGCCAACGGGCGTGGCCTTCTGCCAAGTAATTCTGCCGGGTTCCAGTCAGACATGCAGGAATAAATGGGCGCTCCGCAGGCATCAGGCTGAGACTTTAAAATCAGACTCGCATGGACATTTTTTAGTGCTTCGGGACAAGGTTTGTTGGCTTTTAATTTCAACGCGCGAACCTGGAAAAGCACAAGCCCAAAATCATCAAGGGCCCATTCAATCTCTAAAGGAGTATCTTCATGATTTAATGACTCTAGCTCTTTTAAAGTTATTAGGACTGGCTTCAGCTCGGGCATACATAGCTGTTGATCTAAAGCAGACCGGACATGGTATACGCAATGTGTGTTCCCGCGACCTGCCGTAGCCGAAAATGTATCTTCGCTTGAATATTCAATCGTGTAGTATGGGGATTCGTGTACTAGGCAATGTGAAGATGCAACACCAGCATAGTGGAAATTTGTCATCATTGGCTGGACCAAAACTTCATCCATACCGTCACCAGGCATGCTATCAACTACCTGTTTAATGGCATTAAGTAAAGCGCTTTCAGACAGAGCGGAAACATTTAAGATTGACTTAAACGCACCAGCATTAGAAAGATAACGACAGTCTTCCTCTGTGCTGCTACTTCGAACAATTAGGTCTTCATTGCCGAATTGAGTGGAAATACGGTTTAATATTTCAGCGCTTTGCTGCAACCATTCATTAACAGTAAAGCTAAATATTGGTAAAATTCGACAGCTAGATAGCTTAGCCTGTAAGTAAAATAATTTTTGAGCTTTGCTCAAAGATAACCATGTTAGGTCCACTGAGGGATTGAATTCCCTTCTCAAATCATCATCTATATACATCCAAGATATCTCATTTCTTTTAGCTAACTAACTTTAACATTATTAATTAGAACCTACGCTGAACATGGAAAAATATCGGGGAACCTAGTCAAAAAATCAAAGAAATTCGAGTTTTAAAGTCATCAAGAGAAGGGTCAGTAAGTGAATTGCCTAGCGTTGTAGGTGCATTTGGGCATGATATTTATCGACCCTGGCATTTTTCTTTTTGTTGTTGCTGTCTGTTCTTTTGATTGCCTTCTGGCCTTTATTATCACTGGTGTTAGTGGGCTAAATACACAGGGATCAGTAATTGGCTGATGTAAGAGGGCAGCAAGCAGAGTTTATTTCGTGCTTGAAACTCTCTCCCGCAATCTTTGTATCAGCATATAGAACACGGGTACCAATACTGTGGCTATCACTATTGAGGCCAGCATTCCGCCGAATACTGCAGTACCGAGCGAGCGCCGACTGGCGGAACCAGCACCACTGGCAATCACCAATGGTAATACGCCCAGAATGAACGAGAAAGCGGTCATTAATACTGCGCGGAAGCGTAAGCTGGCGGCAGTTAACGCCGCATCAACAATGGATTGCCCATCTCGGCGTAATTCCATTGCGAACTCCACAATCAAGATAGCATTCTTGGCTGACATACCAATAAGCAAAACCATACCAATTTGCATATAGATGTCGTTTATCTGCCCGGCAATCATTTGCATCAATACTGCGCCGGCAAGTGCAATCGGCACTGCCATTAATACCGAGAAAGGAATCATCCAGCTTTCATACTGGGCCACCAGAAATAGATATACAAAGAGAATTGCCAGAATAAATATGATGCTGGTCTGGTCGCCCGCAAGAATTTCCTGATATGCCTGCCCGGTCCAGGCAAATGTATAGCCATCTGGGAGCGCAGTTGCAGATAGTTCTTCCATGGCAGTTATTGCATCACCTGAACTGGAACCGGGGGAGGCGCTGCCATTTATTTTAATTGAGCGGTAAATATTAAAGCGATTGATTACATCTGGCCCCAGTAATGACTCAGTAGTTACCAGGGTTCGCAATGGCATGGCACCATTTCATCGGTTTGATTGCGTACATAAAGATTCAAAACATCCTGGATACCACTGCGGAATTCGCTACTTGCTTGCGCGGTTACCTGGTAGCTCTTGCCAAATTTATTAAAATCATTGATATAACCGCCGCCCATAGATGTTGACAGGGTACTAAAAATATTCTGTAGCGGTACACCTAGAAGCTTGGCCTTTTCGCGGTCTATGTCTAGAAATATTTGCGGCACTCCGGCTTTGAAGGTGCTGAAAACAGCGCTTAATTTAGGGTGCTGATTCGCGCTCAGAACAAAACCACGCATGACAGCAGCCATTTCCTGGGGGTTGGCAGAACCGGTTGATTGCAATTGATATTCAAAGCCGCCAGTAGCGCCAAGCCCTGGTATCGGCGGGAACTGGAAAGGGAATAGGTTAGC
>QIKG01000246.1 GCA_003232965.1 Oceanospirillales bacterium | reverse complement strand
TAACAGGAGTAGTGTTATAAGAAAGATTCGAGTAAAAGAGACGAACATAAGCAATCTCACAGTTGTACGGCTTGAATATGGACTAATTTTATACTGTACACACGACAGAGGGAAATAAGTTTGCAATCGGCAATTCAGAATCGTTATAGCCGCTTGGTGTAGCACTGTTTGCAGGAGTCCGTTTTGTGGATGTAGGAACAGTCTTTAAGTTTATCGGCCAGGGCTCAAGCGGAGAAGTAAGAAAAGTAAATATAGGTGATGACTGGACTGACCCTTTTCTGGGGGTTCGCGGAACTTGTTCGTTGAATGAGAGCTTACAGTTTCGGGCTAGTGGAGATATTGGTGGTTTCGGAATGGGTTCGGATGTTGCCTTGCAATATAATTTTAATTATTTCTATGCTCGCGAAATTTTTTCGGCTTAATCTGATGACGATTAAGTAGTTTGTAAAACTCGGTCCGGTTTCGTTTTGCCAAGCGTGCCGCCTGGGTAACATTTCCTTGGGTCATTTGTAAAATGCGTACAAGATAGTTTCTCTCAAATTCACTTTGGGCATCAGCCAATGAGTCAATTTCGCCGGTTTTTCCCCTAAGCGCTTTTTTTACCTGCAT
Organism: Oceanospirillales bacterium; assembly: GCA_003232965.1. Classification (GTDB taxonomy): domain Bacteria; phylum Pseudomonadota; class Gammaproteobacteria; order Xanthomonadales; family SZUA-36; genus SZUA-51. Next base: position 2,441 of record QIKG01000246.1, on the reverse strand, counting down.
CTCCGATATCACTGGGGTAAGGCTTAACACCGCAGCGTGTTCAACCACATTCAGCAAATGTCTGATATTACCAGGCCAAGGTGCTGTCATGAGTGCTTCAATGGCTTCTGGTGAAAAATATTTAGCTACGCAATTTTCAGAGCGGCTGCGTAGTTGCTCCAGAAAATGATTGGCTAATAATGAAATATCTTCGCGCCTCTCACTTAGTGGAGGTAACTCCAGCATGATCACATTGAGACGGTAATACAAATCTTCACGGAAAGCGCCGTTTTGAATAGCGGTATCAATATCTGTATGTGTTGCAGAGATAACTCTTACATCAATGGGTATGAATTGAGTCGCACCAACAGGGCGAACCTCTCTTTCTTGTAGAACCCGTAGTAGTTTAGCTTGAAGTTCGAGAGGCATATCACCGACCTCATCCAAGAACAATGTTCCACCGTTCGCAGCCTCAATTAAGCCGGTATGATTGACATCTGCCCCGGTAAAAGAGCCTTTGCGATGGCCAAAAAGCTCTGACTCCAATAAATTGTCAGGAATAGCAGCACAATTTATCGGCACAAAGGGTTTCTCATGTCGTGGGCTGACTTTATGTATCGCGCGGGCCAGTAACTCTTTACCTGTGCCACTTTCACTCTGAATAAATATACTGACATCGCTTTGTGCTGCACGCTGTGACTGTTTCAATAGCTCTTCCATTGCCGGGCTTTGAGTCATAATTTCACTCCGCCAATCAGTGCCTTCCTTCGCGTTAACTTTCTCCATTGTCGGGTAACACTGCTCAATGGCTGACTTGATATTTGAAATTAATTGTTGACTGTCAAACGGCTTGGTGAGGTAACTGAAAACTCCTTTGAAGGTTGCATCAATTGCATCTGGAATCGTGCCATGAGCAGTCAGGATGATAACGGGTAATGAAGGGTATTTATGTTGCACCGCATTAAAAAGCGCTAAGCCATCCATCTCCTCCATGCGTAAATCAGTAATAATTAAATGTGGATGAAAAGCTTCAAGTTTAACTAGCGCCTGACGACCACTGGTTGCAGTTTCAACCAAGAAGTCAGCCGCCTCCAGCCTCAGTGACAGTAGTTTTAATAAGCCACGGTCATCATCAACCAATAAGATTTTACTTTGGGTCACTGGGTATTTTATCCGTGGATGGTATGCTAATTTCCTGCTCCTTGGCATTAATGTTCTTGTCAATATATCTAAGTTGTTCTAATTTTAACTGCGTTTCTGATAGCTGTTTTAGTAAATTCGAATAGGCAACACGCTCTTGCTTCTGTTGTTTTCTTAATGCTTGTTGCTTGCTTTGTATTTTCTTACGCCATTGGATCTCGCCCATTAGAAACCACGCAATTTGTTTGTCTTCTATAGCTGAGATTTCTTCTTTTTCAAGAAAATCCTTAATTAATCCCTCAGCTTTAACATCATTCTCTAATCTGAGTTCTGGTAACCCCAGCAGTATGGCCAAGCGTAATTGATCACAGCCATTTCCTGTGTGGTTCACGCCCTCCCACAAAGCTGTCTGTTTCTGCTCTAATTCAGCTACAGGCATTAGCTTGAGCATTTCATAATAGCTCAACATCTGGACGCACGGGCTAACTATAACTACTAACGGAGTTGGTTCCTCCTTCTGTTTCAACGGCACTTGTGGTTCCTCATAAGGGGGCACCACCACACAAGCAGAAAGTAGCGAAAGCAACAATATGACCAACAAACTTCTATAGCGTCTATTGCGCATCTTTTTCTCCAGTTAACGGCAGGCAAACCCTGATATGCGTTCCTCGATCTGAATGCAGTACTTGAATACTACCATTGTGTAGATAAACATAACGCTGGGCAATAGCCAAGCCTAAGCCGGTACCTTTAATAGGTCCTCTGGATACTTGCTTACCCTGAAAAAATGGTTCAAACACCTGCTGCCGGTCTTTAAAATCAATTCCGGCACCCTGATCAATAACATCCAGGCAGGCCATTTTGTCCTCTATGCCAAGCTTGATTTGTATTTCTGCCGCATCCGGTGAGTATTTAATGGCATTAGACAGCAAGTTGTCGAGAACAGTCCGCAGTTGCCGATACTCACCAGGAACCTCTGCATAGCGAATGTCTTTTTTTACACTGATGTGGCGGGGGCGCATCGTTAATTGGTGTTTTTCAATAGCATCATGGGTCATTCCAGCTAGGTCTACCACCTGCAGTTGATCAGGTCTATCCTCTGCCATGGCAAGATTAAAACTTAATAAGCCCTCGACCTGCGCCTGTAACATCAGGCTGCTTTTGTGTAAAATCTTCACCACCTCAGTTTGCTCTTCATTTAATGACCCTACCACTTTATCATGCAATAGCCCGGTACCCTCCCGTATCGCAGTCAATGGGGTTTTTAATTCATGTGATACATGCTGTAAAAAAATTAATTTTTGCTGCTCCAGCTCGGCTAG
>QIKG01000219.1 GCA_003232965.1 Oceanospirillales bacterium | reverse complement strand
AAGGTTTCCTGGACTCAGGTTGAAACCGGTTCAGCACTAACTTGGAAATATCCATCGTGTGTTTTGCGTGGTGACAATACCACCGGTGAGTTTTATTCAGTTGCCTTAACCAATAATTACCAGCAAGCCGATACCGGAACCAAGATGATCCATCTGGGGAAAAATACTCGCAGTAAAATCATCACCAAGGGAATTTCCGCTGGCCACGGGCAAAACACTTATCGGGGTCTAGTGCATGTCGGCAAAAATGCGGATGGCGCACGAAATTACAGTCAATGTGATTCCATGCTTATTGGCAAAACTTGCGGGGCGCATACTTTCCCCTACATCGAAGTAAAAAACCCTACGGCCCAAGTTGAGCATGAAGCCACCACTTCAAAAATTGGCGAAGACCAGCTGTTTTATTGTCTGCAGCGTGGGATTAGCGAAGAGGATGCCGTTTCCATGATCGTGGATGGTTTCTGTAAAGAAGTTTTTCGTGAATTGCCAATGGAGTTTGCGGTTGAAGCTAAAGCTCTGCTGGAAATATCACTCGAAGGCGCGGTTGGATAACTTGAGAAATACCTGAATAGAGATGAAAAAATAATGAGCGCGATATTAGAAATCAAAAACCTTTACGCATCAGTAGAAGGCACAGAAATCCTCAAAGGCCTCAATTTGACCCTAAATGCGGGTGAGATTCATGCGATTATGGGGCCGAACGGCGCCGGCAAAAGCACGCTTGGAAATGTCATCGCCGGAAGGGATGGCTATACCGTAACGGCAGGTGAAGTGTTGTTCAAAGGTAAGGATATTTTGCAACTGGATACTGAAGAACGCGCCTGTGAGGGTGTGTTTTTGGCATTCCAGTATCCGGTTGAAATCCCCGGTGTAAATAACACTTACTTTTTGCGTGCGGCACTCAATGCCCAGCGGGCTTACCGTGGAGAATCTCTCATGGATGCCGCGGAGTTTTTGCGCTTGGTGCGAGAAAAACTCAAAATATTAGATATCAAAGATGATTTGCTGAAACGCGCGGTAAATGTGGGTTTTTCCGGTGGTGAAAAAAAGCGTAATGAAATATTTCAGATGGCAGTACTTGAACCGACGCTGGCGATACTTGATGAAACCGATTCCGGTCTTGATATCGATGCCTTACGCGCGGTAGCGGCAGGAGTGAATGCGCTCAGAGATGCTGGCCGGGCAATGTTAGTCATTACCCATTATCAGCGCCTGCTGGATTACATTGTTCCGGATGTTGTGCATGTGCTGGCTGATGGAAAAATTGTACGCAGCGGTGGCGCTGAACTGGCATTGCAGCTCGAAGAAAAAGGTTACACCTGGCTGCAACAAGAAGACCAACAGGTGCAGGAGAGCTGCTGATGGCTGTGTTAGCACTGGCTGAGTATGTAAACGCAGATATTGTTGCCGAGACTCAGTCTCCAAGCTGGCTACATGATTTGCGGGCTCAGGCTCAGCAATCCCTGCAGGCACATGGATTGCCGGCAGAGGGCAGTGAGAACTGGCGCTATTCTTCCTTGCGGAGCTTGCTGCGAAAACCTTTGTCTGTAAGTACAGATGTAATCGTGGATGAGCAACAATTACTCAGTCTGGTAGCTTTGGAAAAAGATGACTTCCGCATGGTGTTTGTGAATGGCCTGTACCAAGCCCAATTGAGCTTGGTACCAGTTGACATCCAAATAAGCTCACTTGCCACGGAACTAAAACAGCAGGATTTAAGTGCTTATTTAACCCCATTGCCAGAGGCAGTTGATGCAGGTTTTAGCTGGTTAAATGCTAGTCGTTTTGAAGATGGCCTGTATATAAAGCTAGGGGATAACCAGGTGGTGGAACAAACCATTCACCTGATTCAGTTATCCGTAAGTGATGTACTTAGTCATGGCCGACACATCATCGATCTTGGCGCTGATTCTCGCTTAAGTTTGAACGAACATTTTGTTGATTTTTCAGGCGTTGCAGCGGGTGGTTTATTAAACACCCAAATGCATATACTGGTCGGAAAAAATGCTCGAATGGACTGGACTCGTACTCAGGCCCTAGGTAGCAAGTCGATGTTGGTCGATAGAGTGGATTGCCAACTATCGGCGGGCGCAGAGCTTCACTGTACACACCTGGATGTAGGTGGTTTGTGGATACGGCACGATTTTAATGTGGAACTTCAGGGCGAGCACGGTTTTATTCAAGTTGATGGTGTTGTACTGGTACGCGGCCGCCAGCACACAGATTTTCATACTCGTATAGATCATCAGGTAGAAAACTGCACCAGCCGTGAAAATTTCAAATGTATCGCCGATGGTCGCGGGCGTGGCGTGTATAACGGGAAAATACTGGTGCAGCCCGGTGCCGATGGTAGCGATAGCGCCCAGAAAAGCGCAAATTTATTGCTCTCACCGCATGCTGAAATCAATACCAAGCCAGACCTGGAAATTTTAGCAGATGATGTCGTTGCCAGTCATGGCGCCACCGTAGGTCAACTGGATGAGGATGCCTTGTACTACATGCGTACCCGCGGCATTGATGTACCGCTGGGGCGCAGAATGTTGATGCGGGCTTTTTGTCAGGAGGTTATCGATCGGGTAAAAGCGCCTGTGGCGCGCGCGCAGCTTAGTAGCAAACTGGATCAGGTGTTTGCGGAAATGGAGATAATTTAATGTCTCAGGTTGAGTTACCCAATAACGCAGGTGGTAGCTGGGATGTCGCGGCCATTCGTTCACATTTCCCTATTCTTTCTCGTAAAGTACATGGCAAACCACTGGTTTACCTGGACACTGCAGCATCAGCGCAGCGGCCGTCGGTGGTTATTGATGCCGTAACTAATTTTTATACGGGCCATAATGCCAATGTGCACCGTGGGGTGCACACCCTCAGTCAGGAAGCTACCGAACTTTGGGAAAACTCCCGGGAAACTATGCGGGAATTTATCGGTGCTGCCAGTTGCCGGGAAATCATCTTCACCCGCGGAATGACCGAAGGTGTCAATTTAGTGGCTCAGAGTTTTGTTCGTCCACGGGTTGGTCCGGGCGATAAAATCATGATTACCGCGATGGAACATCA